>JAQBPK010000128.1 GCA_028287565.1 Vulcanimicrobiota bacterium | reverse complement strand
ACTAGACGGTCCCGTCCGCCAGGCACCACACGCCGCGAGACGTCCTAGACGTTGTCCACGGCGACTGCGAGCAATTCGGCTTCGCGCTCGGGCGTCAAGCCCGCCTTGAGCGGTGCGTCGCCGCGCTGCCGCTGCGCCCAACGTAGCGTGTCCACGACCGTCTCGTGGAGCGGGCGATGGTGCAGGCCGAGCTCGATCGCGCGCGTCGGGTCAACGGACGTGAGTCCCTCGGTCGTCGCGTCGCGCCCGGCCCACACGGGGAGATCGCTCCATTCCTCGATTCCGTGTTTTTTCAGCGTCGTGAGGCCGATGGGGACGATTCGCGATGCGACGCCGCTCGCCCCAGCGCAGGCATCGAGCAGCGTGCGCAGCGTCGCCGGCGCGGCTGGGCCGACCGTGTTCACGACGCCGGTCAGCCGGCGCTCCAGCGCATCGGCGATGAATTCGGCCAGATCGCGCACGTCGATCCATTGCACGGGCGCGTCGAGATCGTCAGGGACGGCGACGTCGCCGCCGCGCGCGAAGCGCAGCGGCCAGTACGTGAACCGGTCCGTCTGGTCGTACGGTCCGACGATCAGTCCGGGCCGCACGATCAGCGCGCGGTCGGTGCCGAACGCGTCGAGCACTTCGCGCTCGCAAAGCACCTTGAGCGCGCCGAAGTTCTCGCCGGTCACCTCGTCGCGCGATGCGCCCGGTGCGAGCTCGACCGTCGGTGTCGACTCGTCGACCGTGGGCCGCGCCGCGTCGTACACCGAGATGCTGGAGATGTAGACGTACCGCTGCGTCCGCTCGCGCAACGCGCGCACGCTGGTCGCGACGTAGCCCGGCAAGCTCGTGCACGTGTCGAGGACGACGTCCCACGTCGCGCCCGCCGGGAGCCGGTCGAGATCGGTCTTGCGGTCCCCCAGCACGCGCTTGACGTCCGGGAACAGCTCGCGCCCGCGCTGGCCGCGGTGGAAGATCGTGACGTCGTGCCCCCGCGCGAGCAGTAGCTCGACGACATGCCGCCCGACGAACAGCGTACCGCCGAGAACGAGGACGCGCACTACATCGTTTCCGGCGCGTCCACGCCGCACAGCCGGAGCGTCGTCGCGAGCACGGTCTTGGTCGCGATGCACAGCCCGAGCCGCGCGGTCGTCGTCGCCGCGTCGTCAGTGAGCACGCGGCAAGCGTCGTAGAACTGGTGGAACTCGCTTGCGACCTCGCGCGCGTACTTGGTGAGGCGGTGCGGCGCGCGGGCGCGCGCGACGCCGGCAACCGTCGGCCCGAAGTCCGCGAGACGCCGCGCGAGGGCGAGCTCGGCGGGATCGGCCAGCGCGTCCAAGCCCTCACCGCGCTGCGCGGCTGACAGCTGGCCGGCGTGCGACTCGCGCGCCTTGCGCAGCACGGACGCGATGCGCGCGTGACCGTACTGCACGTAGTAGACGGGATTGTCGCTGGACTGCTTCTTCGCGAGCTCGAGGTCAAACGTGAGCGGCTGATCCGTCGAGAGCATGACGAAGAAGAAGCGCGCCGCATCGACGCCCACCTCGTCGATCACTTCCTGCAGTGTCACGAGCTGCCCGGCGCGTTTGGACATCGAGAGGATCTCGTCGCCGCGTTTGAGCGTGATCTGCTGGACGAGGATGACTTCGAACGCACCGGGACGCCCGTACGCGTTCGCGAGCGCGTCGAGACGCTTGATGTATCCGTGATGATCCGGCCCGAGAAAGTCCACGACATGATCGGCGCGCTGAAGCTTTTCGTAGTGATAGGCGATGTCGTTCGCGAGGTAGGTCGGCCGGCCGTCCTTGCGCACGACGACGCGGTCCTCGTCGTCGCCGGCGTCGGTGGAACGCAGCCACGTCGCGCCGTCCTTTTCGTACAGGACGCCGAGGTCACGCAGCCGCGCGATGCCCTGCTCGATCGCGCCCGCGTCATGCAGCTCTTTCTCCGACTGCCAGAGGTCGTACTCGACGCGGAAGCGCCGCGCGACTTCCTGCTGCTCCGCGACGATCTCGTCGCGCGCGATCTTCGCGAGCTGGGCTATCGCCTCGTTCTCGCCGGCGTGCAGCCACTTCTCGCCGTCGCGCTCGCGGAGCTTCTCGGCAATGGGGATCAGATAGTCGCCGGGATAGCCGTCCTCCGGAAACGGATACGCCGGATCGAAGAGCTGCCGATAGCGCGCGTACAGGGAACGGCCGAGCGCGTCGATCTGCGAGCCCGCATCGTTGATGATCCACTCGGTGAACACGTCGTAGCCGGCATGGCGCATCGCGCGGGCGAGCGTGTCGCCGATCGAGAGCGTGCGCCCCTGGACAACCACCAGCGGCCCCGTGGGATTCGCGCTGCCGAACTCGAGCGAGACGCGCTCGCCCGTGGGCGCGCCCTTCCCGTACGCGACCCCTTCGCGCAGCACGTCCGCGACGACGCGCTGCCAGAACTCGGGTCGCAACCGCAGATTGATGAAGCCCGCGAGCGGCGTCGCTTCCGCGACAGTCGCGCGAACCGTGGGGTCGTCGAGCGCGCGCGCGACGATCTCGCTCGCGATGTCCTGCGGCTTCTTGCGCGCGACCCGCGCGAGGCCGAACGCGACGTTGGTCGCGACGTCCCCGAACTGGGCGTGGCGCGGTGCCTCGAACTGCACCACCGGGTCCGCGTCCGGCCAGAGCGCGCGCGCGGCCGCGGCGAACCGTGCGGCCAGCTCGTCCAGCGTCAGCAACGCGGCGGGCTCCGCCTCTCGGAGCCCGTCAGTGGTGGTAGGGTTCATCCCGGGCGATCTTCGCCGCCCGGTACACTTGCTCCACCACCAGCACGCGCGCCCACTCATGCAAGAACGTCAGCGGCGAGAGAGACCACCGCACGTCCGCCCGGGCCAGCAGCGCCTCCGAGGCGCCGTACGTCCCGGCGACCACGAACGTGACGCGCGCGATCCCCTGATGCGGCAACCGCTCGATCCGCCGGCTAAGCTCCTCGCTGGACATCAGCTCGCCGGAACGCTCCAGGAGCCAGACATGGTCGGCGGGATCGAGCAGCTTGAGAATGGCGTCACCCTCCGTCCGCATCGCCCGCCGGGCATCAGCCCCGTCGGCAGCGCGAACCTCCACCTCTTCGAGCCGGTGATACGGCCGCAACCGCACGCGAAAATCCGCGAGCGCATCGCCGATGTACCGCTCGCGAACTTTCCCGACGGCGATCAGCCGAACGTTCAGGCTGCGGTGTTCCGGGCGGCAGCAGCGCGGATATCTGACGGAAAAGCGAGATCGTTTGCGACCGCATAGTCCCGCGCGATCGATACGAGTTCCGGCTCGTCGATGTCAATGATCTCGAATGCGATGATGTCATCGTCCGAAGTTACATCGATGAGCACACCGTTCCAATCGTAATCGACGTCGCAAAACGCACGATCGCGGACGACTCCGTCGGGATCGCGAAAGAGCGGCAACGAACCGTCAGACCGAACGCTCTCATCGAGGTAGCGAATGCAGCCGAGCCCGCACTTGGGATCGACCGTCACTGCAATTGGCTGTTTCATTTTCTTCTGCGACCCCGATTTCGCGGTCGCTTCATGAGGTCGATTACCGTGATGACATAGCGCTCAGTCCTGTCTGTCACGACGTTGATGAGGCGCCCGTCGCTCGAGTAACCGAAGTGTTTGATACGTCCATAGAACGACCGTTGACGACGGGTCGGCCAGTCAACCGTGCCTTCGACGTCCTCCTCGAAGATGCCGCCGTTGCTCATCTTTTTGCGCGCATGCGGCGAGTATTCCAGACCTTCCTCGTCCATGTCAATCGCGCGCCCGCGTGTGAGGAAGCGAATAACCGTCCGCGTCGCACACGATGCGACCCGCGAGCTCGAGCTCGGTCAGCAGCGGGAACAGCACCGCGGCCGGGAGATCCAGCCGATCGGCGAGCGACCCGGGATCGCACGATCCGTCGCGCAACGCGGCAAGGACCTGACGCACCGCGAGTGAGTCGTCCGCCGCCATGCCATCGTGGTTGCGGGCACGCTCGTCGCCGCCGGTCGCGGCGGCCTCGCGACAATCAGCGACGCTTCGCGGATCGCCGCCGCGCGTGCGAGCCCGAGGTACTGGCGGCACGAGCGGCCCCGGCAATGCCGCCAGCACGTCCTCCGCGTCGCGGACCAGGGTTGCGCCGTCGCGGATCAGGGCGTTGCAGCCGGCCGCTTTGGGGCGGTCGACGTCGCCCGGCATCGCGAGGACCGGGATGCCGCGGTCGGCGCCGTGGCCCGCGGTGTTCAGCGCCCCACTGCGCGCGGCCGCTTCCACCACGACGACCGCGTCCGCTAGCGTCGCGATGATGCCGTTGCGCGCGAGGAACTGCCACGGCCGCGGGATGACGTCGGGCGAGAACGGCGAGACGACGGCCCCGCCGCTCGCGACGATCCGGGCGGCGAGCTCGCGGTGGCGTGGCGGAAAGAAATGGTCGTGTCCGCCGCCCAGGACGCCGATCGTCGGCGCCCGCGCGAGCAATGCGCCCTCGTGCGCTGCCCCGTCGATGCCGAGCGCGAGGCCCGAGACGACGCAGACGCCCCGGCGCGCGAGCTGTTCCGCCAGTTGCCGCGCACGGCGGCGGCCGCCGTCCGATGGCGCGCGCGTGCCGACGATCGCCACGCACGGGGCGCGCAGGCCGTCGAGGCTACCGGCCACCCACAGGCCCTCGAGGAGAACGGCGTCGCCGAGCCGCTCGCCGCACAGCGCGTCGAGCTCCGCCCGGGGGGTCCAGCGGCGGGTTAGGTCATCGGGGCGAGCCTGCTCGCGGCGTGTCGAGGAGTCCACGCCGGTCCATCACGCGCCGGGATGCCGCCGGCAAGGGGGGCCGCTTCAGCCGGTACGGCGGCCCGCGTCGCCGCCGAAGGGGCGCGACCTCCAAGGAATCCCCGCGCGCTCACCGTAACGGGCCGAGCGATCACCGCCCGCTTTGCGGGCAGGGCCCGTCCACCAGGAGAGAGCGAGCGAGTAATGGCAGCCGAAGCCTACTGCGTCAAGTGCAAGACCAAGCGCGAGATCGAAGACGCGCACGTCATCACGATGAAGAACGG
>JAQBPK010000101.1 GCA_028287565.1 Vulcanimicrobiota bacterium | reverse complement strand
CGCAGAGCGGTGGAAGAGCGGTTCGGCGTCGATCTGCACCTCGAAGTCCACCTGGTCGGAGAGTTCACGGACACCGAATGCCCAGCTTGAAAGTCGCCGTGGTCATGGGCGGTCCCAGCGCGGAACGCGAGGTCTCGATCGAGAGCGGAACGTGCGTGATGCGCGCGCTCGCAACGCTGGGCCACGACGCGCGCTCGCTGGACTTCGACGCGCGCTTCGTCGACGCGATCCGCGAGATCCAGCCCGACGTGGTGTTCAACGCACTACACGGCCGCGGCGGCGAAGACGGCACGATCCAGGGCGTACTGGAATGGATGGGGATTCCGTACACCGGGAGCGGTGTTGCAGCATGCGCGATCGCGATGGATAAACACTTGACGAAGAAGCTGCTTGCTGCGGAGGGGCTGCCGACGCCGGCTTGGGACGTGTTCGATCTGACGGGCGGGACGTTGCCGTTGCTACCGGGCTCGTTGAATTTGCCGCTCGTCGCGAAGCCACGGGCTAGTGGAAGCAGTGCGGGGGTGAGCATCGTGAAGACGCACGAGGCGTGGACGAAGGCGATGATCGAGGCGGCGGAGCGCACGCCGGAGATTTTGGCGGAGGAATTCGTGTCGGGCCGGGAGTTCTCGTGCGGCGTGCTCGGGGAAGAGGCGCTTCCGGTGGTCGAGATTGTTCCTGTGGACGAGTTCTATAGTTATGATGCGAAGTATAAGCCGGGTGGATCGCGGCATCTGATTCCGGCGCCGATTGATCACGATCTTACGTCACGGCTGCAGACTTTGGCGCTATCCGTGCATCGGCTTGTAGGACTTCGCGACTATTCACGTACGGACTTTATCGTAACCGACCATGGACGACCAACGATTCTTGAGGTGAACGCGCTTCCTGGAATGACGCCTCAGAGCTTGTTACCAGACGAAGCTCAACACATGGGACTATCATATGAAGCACTGGTAGAGAGGCTTGTACAATACGCGCTTGGCCGCACGATTCAGCTTCCTGTATGACTATTCCGAGCGCGTCTTCAGCAGGTTATGAACGTTTGCGACAACGGGTTCAGGAAGCACTCGACTACAATGCCGAGTCGCCCGGCGTTGAATTCAAGGAAAGCCGGCCGTGGAGCTCGCTGAGGGTCAAAATTGCCAAGACTGCCATGGCAATGGCAAATCTTCGCGACGGAGGCCTGCTCATAGTCGGTCGCGGAAATGGTCACGGCCGCCCGGAAGGAATGAGCTCTGAAGATTTCGCGGACTATGACGGCGACACGATACGCGATTTCGTCGATTCATATGCTTCCCCGTCCGTGCAACTGGCGATCGCATCAGTGGAGGTTAGTGAACGATTGTACATTGCTATTGACATTAGCCAGTTTACCGAGTTACCGGTCATTTGCAAGAAGGCCTACGACCCCGACTTAAAAAGTGGAGCGATTTACATACGGCCTTATGTTGGGCGTCCACGTAGTCGCGGTGTCGAGACGGCGGAAGATCTACGAGAATTACTCGAGATCGCGGCCGAATTACAGGCACGAAAACTAATGATACAGGCGCGCCGCGCGGGCTTCGAAGTTTCACCACCGGACAGAACTGCGCGAGATTTATATGCAAGCGAACTAGGGGGCCTTCATGGCGTCTGAACTGCCACATGAGGTCGCGATCCTAGATGGTCCATACTGGCGCATCGACGTTCATCCCAGTGAATACGACGCTGAACGACTTCGTCACGCCGAGCTCCGTAGTACGATCGCTCAAACGAAGGTATCACTACGCGGGTGGGACTTTCCACACCTAACAAACCGTGATAACGAAGTTGTGAGGGGTACTAACTTTTTTGGTGGATGGAACGATTTCGCCAACCCAGAGTATTGGAGATTTTACCAAAGCGGCCATCTATTCTTCCTGCAGGGCGTGCGGGAATACTATGAACAGTCATGGCGCCATAATATCGAAAAGAGCATGCAGAACAGAATGCGTTGGCTCAACCCAGACTGGACTACGATTCATGGTTACTTCTCGATCGTGAACTTTATTTACACGATCACCGAAGTATTCGAGTTCGCGGCTCGTCTCTCGCAGAAGTTACGTATTTCGGGCAACATGGACGTCAGCATCGCGCTGAACGGTATCGACGGTTACATTCTCACAACCGAAATAGATCGGGGTAGTTTGAATGGTGTGTACCGTTGGTCGGGAGGACGGTTGGGCCACGAATGGTCTGTTCCAGCGCAAGATCTGGTGGCGGAGCCAGGTGCGCAGGCTCTCTCAGCCATTACGTGGTTCTTTGAACGTTTTGGTTGGGAGCAGCCCAACCTCATCCAAATGAAACGTGATCAAGACGACTTCTTACGTAGACGCACGTAGGCGGCCGTAAGACACAAGATGATCTCTGATAAGTAGTCCCGCGGCCCAAACGTGCTTCCGCACCAGAATTACGCGATGCCCGTGCCAATTTGCGCCCGATGTAGCCGCAAGTCCCCACGAGCACACTAGGGCACCGGAGTGCTTTCGGGGTCCTGGCGTGTAGATTGAGCTTCCTTGTACATAACGTACCAAGTCGTCGCCCGGAATATCGCAAATGCAGCGGCAAGTGACGTCGTGATGCTTAGTAGGAAAATCGTGAACGAGACGAACGAGAATACGGAGCGAGCAATAAACCAAACCGGTGAACTGAAGGCCAACGGATGTCCGAGCGCGCGAGCGATTGTTACAAGGTGACCCAGGATATGGCATTTCGCGACAATAGCCAATGCGAGAGCGGTTACTTGAACTAGTACAAAATGCAAGAACGTTGCAGATATTACAAGCATCTTGCTCCGTCGTTTTTCCGGACTATGATCGATCGATGTCGGAATCGCGAGAAAAGTGCGGAACTGCTCATCGCCGAAGGCAAAGAGCAAGGCATAAGCCGCGAGCGCAAATCCTAGGAGATTAGGCAGAATCCCCAATGGCAAATCTGACCAAGACGGACCCATCCAAACACCAGAGCAAAGAGCTGAACCTATAACAGCGAGATGGAGATATGGAGAACTAAGAAAACGTCTGAAGCCGCCATAGGCACTAACATAGTCTCGAATATCCTCGGCAATATCGCTATACCCACCGAATGGCCGCGTTAACATCATGCTAACGTCCTTGCAACCATTCGAAGCAACCGCTTTGCCGCGCGAATAAAGGCGCTAATTTGCTCGTTTTTAGCGGAATATTGAGCGCTCACTTCAACTGGGAAGTCGGTTGAGGACACCTCGCGCGTTCTTCCGTTTTCCAAAACGCGCGCTTTAACTTCGCCGTCTGACGCAGCAGATCGAGCGAGGTTCCTAAGGTCTTTGTTTGGCTTCAGCCGATTAGATGAATCAGCGGTTATGATCACGTCTGCACGGCCTGCGCGCATGTGATCTAGGTCGTTCAGGAACTGCGCCTTGAGAACGCCAAGAGTATCATTCGGACGGGTTAGTGTAATTGAAAGTTTCCGGATATGGTCATAGCTCAAAATGTTTTCAATAGCGGTAGGCCTTTGTTCAATGTTTACTGATATGTTGCCATATTCGGCTTTTACTGAAGCCCTTTCAACGAGCGTGGAAATCAGCAGCCGGACCTGTCTTGCGCTGAGGTGAAGCTTGCCATCCTTCGATAGAAACACAAGCCGGTGAGACGCTATGTCAAACAAGATCGGAAACTGCTTATAGTTGGCACGCATACTCGGCGGAATCTCGATCGCCTCGCGCTCTTTTCTAGATGCGGGACGACGGCGTTGACGATTGTACCAGGCAAAGGCATCGATATCCGTGAAGCGGTCGATGGAGCCGATAAATAAATTTCCTCCGTTCTCGGGCGCAGGTTCAACGGAACCTAGGAGTAGCCGCTCCTCGCCACGAACCTGGACAGCCTTATTTAATTCGTAAAGGTCGACGAGTAGCTCCCTGTACTTCTCACGCCTATTCTGAAGGCTCTTGTTTTCAAATGCGACATTCAGTGCGTTTACAATTATGCGGTGGGGGCGAGCCAAGTGTAGCACCTTTCTGGA
This sequence comes from Vulcanimicrobiota bacterium, assembly GCA_028287565.1. GTDB lineage: Bacteria > Vulcanimicrobiota > Vulcanimicrobiia > Vulcanimicrobiales > Vulcanimicrobiaceae > Vulcanimicrobium. The sequence continues at coordinate 22,327 of JAQBPK010000101.1, read as the reverse complement.
GGGCCAGGCAGCCGGCTTGCTAAGGCGCAAGGTCCGCAGCGGTCCTCAATTCGGTAATTAGTGAGGCTGCTTCTCTGTGGTTGCGAACCTCTTGTTGTCTTGATTCCAGCTAGCGAGCGTTCACTTTCAGAGTACGACGGACCCGCGCGACATAATCAGTAGTCGGCGGGCGCCTCGCGCGCTTTATTGCGGGTGACGACCATGCGCCAACATCGGTCACCGGCCGAGGGTTTGCAGCGCGACCACCGGGTATCATTATCATTGGTCCTCAGGCCGGTATTGCGTACCGATTTACTCGTACCTGTTAATTCGTCGCGTTTGCGTAATCCACGTTGAGCTCTTCAACACCCGCGAGAATAATCATCGGTCTGCTGCCGGTATTTGTTCCTATTCATGGTGCTTACGCGCACCTCGGCGACGGAGATCGGCCCACTTCATCATCTCGATGATCAGCGCGACCTGGACGTCGCCAGGTAATCCGGTCCAGACGACAGCGTAGCTTTCCGCCTAATGGCCGTTGTGATGAACGACCGGTTAAGGGCTGACTGCAAGTGGGTGAAGGGCAGCATGTCTAAGGGATGCCGCTCGCCGCTCCCCGAGCGTGGCGCGTGATTGATTTGTAGCGACTGCGACCCGAAGATCCAGCGGAGGCGCGCATGCGCCTAATAGAGTGACGCGCGCTCATGTTTAACCGACGCCCGCCATACCGACCTGAATTATGCCCTAGGGCATCGCTCGGGCGGCGCCATCAATCCGGCGGAGAAACGTGTCCATGCCCTAGGTCATATCCCCTGGGGCATCTCAGGCATACGCTGCCGGAAGGGTGTTCCCATCATGGTCGTTTTGGTTCACGTACTCGCGTTGATCGCGGCGCTCAGCCTTGCCAATGGCGGCGGCGCGAAACCAGGCCCGGTCGCAGGGCCGGTTACATACGACGTGTTCTTGCCGTCGGGCGGCTAGAATAGCGGACCAGCATGCGTGGCGGCGAACAATCGCCGCGTGTCGTGATCGGACGGCGCTTCGCCGGCGTCGTCCGATACCGGCTCCTCTTCGGTGTGAGAGGTGAGCGCAGTTCCAAATCAGGGTGGTTCGCAGTCCGGCGATCGCGTGGCGCTCGCAGACGCGCGGCAAGCATTTCTCGACGGGGACTTCGAGCGCTGCCTCGTATTGTGCGATGCCGTCCGTGTGCGTCAGGATTCGGCGCGCTTCGAGCTCGCGGTACTTCGCGCGCGGGTACACGTTCGGCTCGATCGCGGCGACCGCGCGCTCGAAGCGCTACGCGCGGTGGAGTTCACCGCGCTGACGGTCGACCAGTATGCGACGGCGCGCATGCTGACGGGCGCCGCGTACGTCCGAATCGGACAGAAGGCGCGCGGCGAGCAGATCCTCGTGGAGGCAAAGGACAAGGCTGCAGACGCGCATCCAACTGTGCGTGCCGAAGTCCTTCTGCAGCTTGCCATCGCGAAATTTCGGCTCGGCGTTTATGACGAGGCGGAACGGCTGCTTGTACGCATTGACGCCGCCCAAGACATCGTCTACGCCCATGCTCTCGAGTATCGCGGCTGGGTCGCGCAGGCGCGCGGTGAGTTTGAAGAAGCTGCCCGATGGTTCCGCGCGGCCTTGACTGCGCTCGCGGACTGTAGCCAGCGCGACCGGTTCGTCGAGGCGAAGAGTCTCTACGGCCTAGCCGCGCTCGCACCGGAATTGCTCCTGACCGAAGAGTGGAATGTAGTTGAGGCCCGACTGCGGGCGTTCGATTGGTCCGCTAGCGGCGTGACGCGTTGGCGCTTCTGGGTCAATATCGCCGCTTCGATGATGGCAGAGATCACCGGCGACTCGGCGAGCGCTCGGGTCTGGGCCCGGCGTGCTGCGGCGGGCGCCGACGGAGACGGCTACCGCGTCGTCGCGTTGTGTCGGCTCGCCGCGGTGTTTAGAGGCGTTCGCGAGCCGTCTGCTCATGTTGAGTTCGTCGAGCGCGCGTGGGAACTCTACAGCACCTTGGATATCCGCGACCTGAGTGCAGACTTGCAGCAGCTGCCGCTCTACCTCGCCGAGGAAGTCGCGCATACGAAGGTGCGAAAGCAGGCGGAGTCGCTGTTGGCACAATATCGCGAAGTGATCCGCCCCGCGCTCAAGAGTTCTTCAGGCGACTCGGATCGATACGATGCTATGGAACAGTACGTTGAAGCCGTGCTGTTCGATGCGTGCGGAGAGAGCACCAAAGCAGTGCGCACGTTCTCCGCTGCATATAATGTGCTTGCGCGTCTCGGATATCGCCGCCGGGCCACGATGGTCGCGTTGCGGCTCGCGCGGCTCACCGGAAAGAAGCGCTACGTCGAGTATGCTGGTACGGCGCTACGAGACGTGAGCGAGCAGTTCTGGATGGCGCGCGAGCTGCGAGAGCTGCTGCCATCGTCCACGCCGTCCGTGACGGAGACGGAGCTGGCGATCTTGCGCCTACTGGTGCGGGGCAAGACGTACAAGGAAATCGGCGCATTGCGCCGGTCATCCTGGAAGACCGTCGCCAACCACGTGCAAGCCCTGTTCCGCAAGTTCGGAGTGAACAGCCGCGGAGAGCTTGCCGCTGAGGCAATGCGGCGTCGCTTAGTGACCTTCCACGGGACGTCCGGGGCACGGTGACGGGGTAGGGCATTTAGCATCCTGTACGACTGCACTACGAATGGTGCATGATCCGGACGGGCATGTCGCCGACGCCTCTGCGAGTCCCGCTTCTGTCACACCAGAGCAGCGGCTCGCCTACACCCCGGGGGCGGTCGGCGGCATGTTCCAGCGTCCGCACACGGAACCGCGAATAGCCCGTACGCGGATGCGCATGGCATCCGGCGCCGCCGCGAGAAGCATTCGATCACAGCGACTGCTGAAAGCAAGGTCTTCTAATCGGGTGCTCCGGATGGATGTAAAGGCACTTGCCGCGCAAACGTGGTTCGGCTACGGCCGCTGGGACGCGCCGTACTGGTTCATCGGCAAAGAGCCCGGCGGCAGCGACGATCCCGAACAGTACGCGTCCTGGCTGCGGCTCGGCGGCGGCGACCTCATCGACTGCCGTGACCACGATCTCGACTGCCCGGCAGCGCGGAAGCCCGGTATGTGGCACGGCGGCGAACGACCGCCGCTCCAGTCCACGTGGCGACCGCTGATCGCGATGGTGCTCGCGTACGAGGGCGCGCCGGCGTACGCCGAGGATGCGGTTCGGCGCTATCAGGACGAACGCTGGGGACGTTCCGAGGGCGACACCGCGGTACTCGAGCTGTCCGCGATCGCCGCGCGGTCGGTCTCACAGGAGGAAGCGATGCGGCTCATCCACGTCCGCGAGCGCATCGCGACCTTACGCCGGCACCTCGAGGAGACGCCTCCGCAGTTCGTCGTCTTCTACGGCGGCGGGGCTGATCCGGTGAAAAAGGTTCCGTACCTTGAGCACTGGCGGGCGATTGCGGAGCACAACCTCACCGTCGGAGAACCCGTTCTCGTCGGCGACACCGTGTTCGTAGCCGAGCGGCATCCGACCGCACACGGCACAACGAACGCACATTGGTTCGACCTCGGGCACCGCGTGCGAGCGATGGTCGACAGCCGGACCAGAACATGCGGTTGATCTGTAGCGGCTGCGACACAAAGAAACAGGTGAGCCGAGGATATACCTGAGCGAGGCGTACACGGCCGCTTCGTGGAGGTTTCGTGGGCGCTACGGATCGAGCGGCTCGATCGAGACATTGAGCGTGTACTGCTTTTCGTCGCAGCCGAGGACTCGCACGAAAAGCTCGTCGACGAGCGCGGCGTGATCTCTCGCCGCGATATTCTTGAACCCGAACGTGGCGTACTCATTCGCGCTCCACTCGACCAGATACAGATCCGACGGCGTGTCGACGCACTGATTGCGCAGCATTTCGAGCGGATCGCTGTCGAACGGATACCCCATGTTGACCGTTCCCGGCATCACCTGAATCCAGACCTCCGACCCTGAAGGGGTAATAGATTCGAGCGTGCAGCACGCGGTCGGCGGGTCGTCGGAACTCTTGATCCCCTTGTAGACTTCGGCCACGCTCGGCTCGATCTCGTCGACCATTTTGTCGCCCATCGACCTTTCTTCTTCGAACCGTCGCCGCCGCCCCACATCCGCTTCATGGCGTCCACATGCGATCCATGAGCTCATCGATGGTAGCGAAGACGAACGCGCCCTGGCCGGCGAGCTTCCGTGGCCAGCTCAGCGCCGTGTCGTCGAATACGCTCCGAGGCACAAACAGCTTGCGCCCTTGCTCCAGCGCCTTACGGGCCTGGATCAGCGAACCGCTGTTTTCGGACGCTTCGATGACCACCGTCCCGAGCGTCAGCCCGCTCATCGTCGCGTTGCGCATGGGGAAGCAGGACGGTCGCGTCTTGGACGACGGCGCGAACTGCGAGACCACCGCGCCCACCTGCCCGATCCGGCGCTGCAGCTCCGCGTTCTCGTTCGGATAGCACCGCGTCAGCGGTGTGCCGATCACGGTGAACGTGATGCCGCCGGCATCCAGCGCGCCGCGATGCGCCGCCGTGTCGATGCCGCGCGCCAGGCCCGACGCGACGGCGATGCCGCGCTGCGCGAGCAGCCGCGCGAGCTTGCGAGCACGAGCGCGCCCCGCGTCGGATGCCTCGCGCGCGCCGACGATCGCGATCGCCGGCAGCTCCAGCACCTCGACGTTTCCGCGCACGAACAACACCGGCGGCGCATCGGCGGTGGCCGCGAGCCGCGCGGGATAGCCGGCGTCGCCGCGCCGCAGGACGACGTCTTCCGGCGCGAGCGCGCGCTCCACGCAGCCGTTCATGGCGAGTCCACCTTGCCGCTCAGGTACGCATCCGAGAGCCGCACCAGCGCGAGCGCCCGGCGGATCGAATCGAACAGCGTTTCGCGCGTGATCCGCTCGCCGTGCGACTCCACGAACACCGGCTCGTCGCACCGCGCCGCCGCGTGGCGGACGGCCGCGCGCTCGACGATGTGCTGGTGCGTCATGCTCACGAGCCGGCGGGGCACGACCTTGCGCGGAAGCCGCCCGTCGCCGAACACGATCCGCTTGTCGAGAATGTTGCGCGCCGGATCGCTGTAGGCGGCGTGGATCGAGCCGTGGTCGATGCGCAGGACGTCCTCGAACTCCAGATGCGCGCACCAGCACAGGACGAGCCGGTGGTCCGGGTCCATCATCCGGCACACGTACCAGTTCCATACCCCCGTGCTCCGCAGCGCCGTGAGCATAGCCGTCGCGTCGATGCTACGCACAGTCGGCGTCCGCGAGGAAGCTGAGCATGCGATAACCGCCCTGCAAGTCGGCGTCGATGTAGAAGCCGGCTTGGCGCAGCAGCGCGACGTCGCGGTGGAACGATCGCACCGACACGCCGAAGCGGCGGCGGTAGTCTGCGATCGTCACCTGCTCGCGGCGCGCGAACCGCGCGGTGAGCCAGATGAGGCGTACGATCTTGAAGGCGACGCCATCGCGGCGTACGTACGGCGGCAGCGGAAAACCCGCATGCCGGGATGTCGACGCGGGCGCGTCGAATCGAGCGGCTGTCATTCGGTGGGATACTCCATCGGGTGACGGACTCGGTCGGTGTTCCAGCACCGGCCGAGTCGCTTTCTATTGTGCGCGCAATAGCGCGTGTTGCTATTTTAGCACGACGAAATGCAGCGGGCAAGCGCGGGCACGTAGCATCGCCAGAACACCGCATCGTTCACACAAGATAGGCTGACTACGCTGATGCGATCGACATGTATGCCCGCAAGGTTTGGGTATTGAAATTTGCCTTTGAATCGTGGTGACATCCACGCCGTATGCGAGGCTTAGTGGCAACGCGGAAGACTGAGGGACTCTCGATCCTGGCGGATCGCGCCGTGTTCTCGCCGGCCTGGGGACGATTTGGACAATCGCCGGTCACGAGGGCTATCACGAGGCGTCAGACGTCCTAGGTAGTCAAACCATATCTCGCGACGAGCAGCTGTAGGCGGCTCGCCTATGATTTGCCGCAACGCCGACGGCGGTTAGTTTGTTGCGCCTTCATCACAAGAGAGCTGAAGCAGCGGATCCATAGTCGTCGCATCGGGGCCGTACAACTGCTCGAAGACCGGTGTCGTCCAAAAAAACCAATGCCCCAGGCGCGTGCAGAACGAGTTCTGTAGTGGCTCCTGGGGCTACCGCAACACACTAGCAGTAGAAGAATCGGGTGTCAATACCCCGGGGGCTCATGCAGTTTACTTACTCAGCGATAACAGAGGCAAAGCTCGAGCAGCTCATCTCCCGCGAACGCCTTCAGTCCTATTCGATTGCGTCCGGAGGGTCGCTTAACGCTGCCCTGCAGCTATATGTCTGGAACTGTGCCGTATCCGGCGCTCTCTACGGCCCGCTGCAGAGCGTCGAGATCGCCCTACGGAACTCTATAAATCGTGCCCTGGTAGCCGGCGTGTCCACCGATTGGCCCACGGACCCGAAGTTTTTGTCGATCGACGCAAGATTCGCTCGCGATATTGATCCGGAGCCCCTACTCCGTCGCGGGCCATGGAGTCCCCGGCCGTTTGGGGGCCTCGTCCACGAACACTTGGGAGATTGTAGCCGTCGTCAGCGGCGTCACCCGCGCACAGCCTAACACGTCTCACACTTCACCGTCAAACGCCTCATCGCGTAGCCTTCACGCGCCCTTACGCAGGTAGCCGATGGCGCTGTGCGACGGGTCTCGATCGACTCACGGTGGTTCTCTTCTTTGCAATGAATCGGACGCGGTTGGTACTTGCTGAGGAGTCATCCGTATTTCGCATCGTCGATCTCTGCGACCATTGGCGTCGTTCCGGCCTCGGCACGTTCCGCTCGATTCCTAGGACGCATCATCGCAATAACGACGTGAACCCCGAACGCTGCCATCCGGGGTTCCGCCAGTGCAGCTCCAGCGCGCGCTGCTGCAGACTAAGCGTACTATCGCCATACCGTTGCTGTAAAGGCACCCGGACTCTGCGGAAGTCAACATGGCCGAAAAGGCCGGACACGTTGCCGCTCGACGAAACCTCGCTCCGGGAAGCCCGTTCTCGTATCGCAACTGCTCGGTCTCGCGGGAAGCTTCGTGGACGAGTCTTTTTGGCCGATCTGGTGGAACGAGCCGCACGCGACATCGTGACCGAATATGACGTCGCGCTTGCAGGGTTTGGGAACACGACGCGGAGTGGATTCGCCGCGTCCTCGCGATGCTCGACGTGCCGCTCCAGTCTGTCACACGCCATTGTTGACCGTCGACGTGCGGGAGAAGCGCTCGACCCGCCACCGCCGGTACGCGAAAGCGGGCTGCCCATGCTACGCGTTAGTCATTCGGAGCGAGACCGTAGTCGCGGACGCACGCTTTGCGCTGGCGTACCTCAATGGCGGTTCTTGGGAACCGAGCGACCTGCCGCACCGGTGGGCCGTCACGTCCCGGTCGTTATTCGGGAACGGGCCGAAAGCGTGTCTCATGAAATCCGATGAACGCGCTTTCCGGCGCCACCGGGCGACGCTCCGGTTTGACCTCTCCATCCGCGGCGGCGACGCTCGACACGTTCGTTGAACGCGCGGGACCACGTTCGTCGGCTAACCGGCCTCACATACCGGCCAGGTATCGCGCGCTACCGGGTGAGCGTCATTCCTTCATCCGCTTCGGATGCCGTGCCACACTGCCAGCATGGCAAACTCCGCAGTCTCCTCGCTCCCCATGCCGTCCCGCTTCCACGTCTCTGCCGTCATTGCGGCGTTAGCGGGCTCCACGCTCCTCACCACGCTGCCCGCGACCGGGCAGCCCGCGATTCCGGTCGAGATCAAGACTTGCTCGATCCTTCCGGCCGATCCGACGACGACCGCGCGACCGTTCTGGTTTCCGTTCGGCCCCGTCGTCGCGGTCACGGCGCCCATCGCGGACGGCATCCGTATCAGCTTCGTGAACCATGCTCGGTTGACCGCGGACCGCGTGCTGTTCGCCGTCAACTATCGCGGCGACACGCAGCGCATCGTTGACGTCGGCACCTTCGCGCCCGAAGCGACGATCGACCATACCTTCGGGAACTTCAGCGGCGACGCGTTCTTGGGCCCGAATCCGAACGCTTGTGCCGTCACTGCGGTTCGCTACGTCGACCATACCTTCTGGAGAGCCGCCCCGTAGAACCGGCGATCGTTCCGTTCTAGGACGGCACGGCGCTTCGTCGGCGAGCATCCGGTAGTTGCCCACGACGGTCACGCCGCGGGCGGCGCCCGTGGTTATAGTCTTCGTGAGCGTGCCCGCGGTGGCATCGATCACCTTCACGGTGTTGACCGTCACCACGTACACGGCGCAGCGGTGAAGGCGGCGACGCGACGAGGTTCGAGCAAGCCGTCTGCCAAGCGCTCGCGACGGAGGACGGCTTCCGCGGCGTTCTGGACTGAGAAACATCGGTGAGGAGCGCTGCGAACTCGCTGCGCTTAGCTTGCTCTTGTAGCGTGTGGCGCGATCGGCCAACCGAAGTTTCAAGTAGCGCGGTTGGCTGATGATCGGAAACGTTCCATACACCATCCGTTTCAACTCCGGGTACGGGAAGTCTCGGGTCTCGCGGGCATCATAATATGCTTCGCCGAATCGGCCTATGTGAACTCGCCATTTCGGTTTTCCGGAGGAGGGATCTCCGTCGGATTCAGATAGGCCGCGCGGCTTTGGCGCGAGAGCGATAACAGCGATTGTACGCGCCGGTGAATGGTCCGAGAGGTGGGGGGTGATCCCCTCCGCCTCGCTGGCCTTTTTGAGCGCGCTCGAGCAGGTCGTCACCGAATCGGACACATTGCCGCTCGACGAAACCTTGCTCCGCGAAGCCGTTCTCGCGTCGGAGCCGCTCGGTCTCGCGGACGGCTCGTGGGCCAGCCTTCTGGCCGATCTGGCGGCACGAGCAGCAAGCGAGGTCGTGACCGTATACGACGTCGCGCTGGCAGCTTGGGAGCAGGACGAGGCGCGGGTTCGCCGCGTCCTCGCGATGCTCGACGTGCCGCTCCGGTCCGTCAGGCCGTTGTTGACCGGCGACGTGCGGGAGAAAGCGCTCGACCCGCCGCCGCCGGTACGCGAGAGCGGGCCGCCGCGCTACGCCGTCGTCATTCGGAGCGATACCGGAGTTGACTACTCGAATAGATACGAGACCTTCGAGGACGCACGCTTTGCACTGGCTTACCTTTCATGGCGGTTCTTCGGAACCGAGCGTCCTGCCGCACCGGTAGGACATCACGTCGCGGTGGTTATTCGCGAACGGATCGGCTCGCCGCGTGCGATGTTCATCCGCGAGCTGTCGTGATGTGCTGACGGAGCAGAGCCGGAACTCCTTGAGACCCGCCGCTTCGGCACCGGAGTAATCCACGTACGCTATCGCATACGAGGCGCAAACGGGTCCTGCAACGGCCGAACGTGAACGCGGGAACCCGTGATACCGCCGTTCAGCAGCGCCGTCATCATCCCGGTCCCCGCCGCCGAAGCGCTGGTCGGCGACCTGCGCCGCGACCTCGATCCATCAGCGCGACGCGGTGCGCCGGCGCATATCACGCTCGTCGTCCCGTTCGTCCCCGCCCCGGTTCCGCAAACCGTCGTCATTGAACTAACGTCGATATTCGCCGCTGTAGCGCCGTTCGAGCTGCAGTTCCATGGACTCGGACGCTTCGAGCGGACGCTGTTCCTCACGCCGGCCCCACTCGACGAGATCACGGCGCTAATCGACGCTCTCGTTCGCCGCTGGCCCGAGCATCCGCCATACGGCGGAGTCTACGACACGATCGTCCCGCACCTCACGGTCGCGGACGATCAAGACCCCGCACTCTTCGAATCCTTGACGGCCGAACTGACACCCGGCCTCCCGCTCACGACGACAATCGACGAAGCGTGGCTGATCGAGTCCGACCAGCACAGCTTCTGGCACCGCCGAGCGGCGCTGCCGTTCAGAGCCACCCCGGGCGCGTAATCGGAGACAACGAGAACGTTCTAGGAAGACACGGCGCTTTGGTCCCCGAGCATCCGGTAATTGCCAACGACGGTTGCCCCGCGGCTTTCCACCGGCGTCGACCGGCGTTCGTCGATCCCTTCCTGGAATCGTTTGAACGCATCCAGCGACGGCACCGAAAACCCGCCGGGCTCCGTCGCGACGACGTGCACGAACGTGTCATCGTCGAGCCTGAGCACGGCATACCGCACGCTGCCCGGCGCGACGGTCTGCAGCTCTTCGAACACGCCGCGGATGAGGCGCTCGTGTTCCGCCATGGTCTCGGGTTTGGCGCGATAGGTGATCAGTCTGTGGTCCATGCGTCGTTCTCCTTGGGCGTGTGCCCGTCGCCGATGTGACGATCCCGCCGGCGGAAAGGATGCGCTGCGCAGCGCTTTTTTCGGGGAGCGAATCCTTTGCGCCGCCCCGAACGTCTCCTGAGTAGCCGTGCAGAACTCACCCGCCGGGGAGACGATGAACCAACCTACGGTCGCACACCCGCTCGACCGCGACGCCTTCGAAGCGCTGCTCGGCGAGCTGCGCCCGAAGCTGCACCGGTTTTGCGCCCGCATGACGGGCTCCGTGATCGACGGCGAGGACGTGGTCCAGGACGCGCTCGCGAAAGCGGTCGCGGCCTTTCCGGGCAGCGCGAAAGTGAGCAACTATGAAGCCTGGCTCTTCCGAATCGCCCACAACGCCGCGGTCGATTTCCTGCGACGCCGCGCGCGCGACGAGAACGCCCGCGCCGACACGGACCCCGACACCATAGTGGACGAACGCATCGGCGAAGCCGAACGCCGCGAGATCGCCGCAGCGGGATTGCGCACGTTCATGCGCCTCCCGGTCGTGCAGCGAAGCGCGGTGCTGCTCATGGACGTCTTCGGCCATTCCCTGCGCGACGTAAGCCGGAGCTTGGACATCACCATCCCCGCGGTGAAAGCCGCGCTGCATCGCGGGCGTACGCGGCTGCGCGCGCTAGCGCGTGAACCGGACGACGTCCGCGCGCCCCTTCTCGCCGAGCCGGAACGCTCGCTGTTGCACACCTACACCGAGCACTTCAACGTGCGCAACTTCGACGCGATCCGCAACATGCTCGCCGACGAGGTCAAACTCGAGCTCGTGAACCGAACGCGGTTCAGCGGCCGCGCCGAGGTCGGCACGTACTTCGGCAACTACGCCGCGCTCGAAGGATGGCGTCTCACGCCGGGCGTCCTCGAAGGCCGCCCGGCGGCGCTCGTCTCACACGGCGCGCCGAGTCCCGCGTCGTATTTCATCCTGTTCGAGTTCCGCGACGGAACGGTCGCTGGAATCCGCGACTTCGTCCACGCGCAATACATCACCGACGGCGCGCAGTTCTTTCCCAGCTGACCGGCTACGTGCCGAACATCTGCACGCCTCCGGCCGACGTCGCGGTCGGCGGCACCGGCACGAACACGTTTCCAGTCACCGGATCCGCCGCCACCGAGTGCGCGTTCGCGCCGGTCGGCATGTTCGCGATCCACGTGTTCGTCGCGGCATCGATGACGCCGAGAACCGGCGTGAACACCGCCCCGGTGTTGCCGGTCTGCGAGATGCCGTTCGCCGTCCAGTCGCGCGACGCGGTGTAGTAGTGGTTAAGCTTGGGGTCGTACGCGACCTCGTCCGAGCCGCCCACCTGCGGGATCGTCTTCACGATCGCACCGCTCGTGTTCATGATGAGGGTGATCTGCTGGCTTCCGGCCGGCGCATCGCAGCCGACAACCACATTCGGGCTCGGACCGAGAGCAAGACCCGCCGGACTGCAGTTGCCTTCCGGGTACACGTTCGCAATGACGGGCGTGCCCGCAACGGCGCTCGCCGCGGTGATCGTGTCGAGCTCACCGTGCGGATTCGCCGGCGTCCCGTCGTTGTTGATGAAGAACTTCTTCGTGCCGGGATCGTACACGCACTGTTCCAATCCCACCGACGTCGTGAAGTTCAGCCTGCCGACGACGGTGTTGGTCGTCGTGGAGATGAACGTCGCGTAGGGCGGCGAGTCCGCGGGGTTCGCGAACATCACCAGCTTGTCGTCCGGATCGTAGCACCCTTCGTCGGTGCGGAAGCCCGCCGTGCCGGTGGCAATCGTCTTGGTGAGCGTGCCCGCGGTCGCATCGATGACCTTGACCGTATTGACGTCACCCACGTACACCGCGCCGCCGGGCACCACGACGACGCCGTCGGGACCGGAGGTGTCGTTGGACGCCTGCTGGCCCGTGAACCCCGCTTTGATCTGCCGCACCGCGAACGTGTTCAGATCGATGACGTCGAGCGCCGCGTTGGTGCGATCCGCAAGATAGTACCGGCGTGCCGTCGCGTCGACGATTCCGATGTCGTACGTGAACCTGCCGCCCACCGTCAGACCCGGGATCGCGATCAGCTGCTGCTGTGCCAGGACGGGACTGGACGTTGAAAACGGCGGCGGACTCGCCGCCCCGCCGTTGCACGCCGCCGCTCCAACGGCCAAAAGAGCAATCCCGATGAGATGACGCCGGCGAACACGCATTGACGCAAACTGCCCTTCTCGGAGAAACCCGAAATCGTACGCGGTTAGCGAACCGCACTCCACCCGCCGTGAAAAACTCGTACCCGAATTGATGGAGCTCATGCTGAGGTCCAGCGCACGGTCTTTGCGTAGGGAGCAAGCGCATTCCGGCTCATACGCCGGGGAAGCGCGCGGCGCCAAAATCACCCGCACTGAACCCTCGCGCGACCGTGCGCGGTCCCATGGTCCATGACCACGACCATTCCGCGCCGCCGCTTGGGCGCGCTCGAAACTTCCGCGCTGGGCCTGGGCTGCATGGGCATTTCTTTCGCCTACGGCCCGCCCGCCGAGGAGTCGGGCACCGAAGCCATCCGCCGCGCGCTCGACCTCGGCATCACGATGATCGACACCGCGGAGATCTACGGACCGTTCCGCAACGAGGAGGTCGTCGGCGCCGCGATCGCCGGCCGCCGCGACGAGGTGCAACTCGCGACGAAGTTCGGCTTCTCGTTCGCCGACGGTACGCGAATCGACGGCGTGAACGGCTCACCCGCCAATGCAAAGCGCGCGCTGGAAGGCTCGCTCAAGCGCCTGAACGTCGATTACGTCGACCTGTGGTACCAGCACCGCGTCGACCCCAACGTCCCGATCGAAGAAACCGTCGGCGCCATGGCCGAGGCGGTCGCGGCCGGCAAGGTGCGCCACCTCGGCCTCTCGGAAGCGTCGGCCGCGACGATCCGCCGCGCACACGCAACGCACCCGATCGCCGCGGTGCAGAGCGAGTACTCGCTGTGGTCGCGCGACGTGGAAGCGGAAGTGCTGCCGGCGCTGCGCGAGCTCGGCATCGGGTTCGTTCCGTACAGCCCGCTGGGCCGCGGCTTCCTGACGGGAACGGTAAACCCAGAATCGCTGGGCAACGACGACTTCCGCCGCACGAACCCGCGCTTCAGCGGCGAAAACGCGGAGCGCAACGCCGCACTGGTCGACATCGTCCGCAGCGTAGCGGCAAAACACGGCGCAACCCCGGCGCAGATCGCACTCGCATGGGTCCTGAGCCGCGGCGAAGACCTCGTTCCGATCCCAGGCACAACGAAAGCCTCCCGCGTGGAAGAAAACGCAGGCGCACTGAATATCGAACTGGACGAAGACGACCTGACCCGCCTAAACGGAATCGCGGAAAACGTCGCAGGCGAACGCTACAACGCCGCGGGAAGGGCATACATCCAGCACTGACGGTCTCAGCGTAGTGCGACGCGCGGGCTAGGCGACTTTACGGCGTAGCGGCTTGGCCGTCTTAGCGCTCTTTGTCGCTTCAGTTCGCCGCGTCGTTTTTGCTGCGAGCGCCGGCGGTGCGTCTGGGATCAAACCTCGATATGCTTCGAAAAACCGCCTTCGCTTTGCCCCGTGCGAGCGCGGCACGAATACAGGCACGAAATCATACCCGAGCGCCTCAGCGATGGAAACGAGACGACTCAAAGTCGCCTTGCTTAGGCCACCGTGTAGATCGCGCGATATTTGAGGCGGCTTCGCATTCAGCCGGCGAGCGAGTTCGGCGGCGCTGACGCGCTCCGATTCCATGATGGTTTGAAGAACCTGCTCGACGGATGCGGCGGCGACGAGCGCATCGATTCGCTTTGCTCGAGCGGGGTCGCGCTTGGTGCGTTCGACTAAGGTCGAGCCCCCGCGTCGCTTTCTCGCTTCAGCCGCGTTCATAGTACGTACCATCCTTAACTCGCTTGAAATAACTCTTGCGCGCATCCACGGTCCGCGACACGACGCGATCGCCAGTCTTGTCGCGTTGCTCCGCCTCCTTGGCGTAATATCCGAAGACGATCCACGTTGGCCCACTCTCTTCGCGGAATGAAGTGAAACGGTGCTTACCTGCCTTGATCGCGACCACTAAGGGGTCCCGCCGCTCCTCGTTGACACGCGACCGGACCGGCCGTTGCCCCGGTGGGATATCTCCCCAGTGAATCACGCTCGCCTCGAAATCATCTTGCGCACGCTGCGGTAACGACTCGTATCGATCGAGCCCAGGCATCGCGCCGTTTTCGTCCCAATACCACTCGAAACTGCGATAGATTCCATCGTGAATCGTTAGCTCGCCACCAGTCCGACGCTTTCCCATACCCACGGACATGGTAACATAAAAGTTAATAGACGGCAAGCGGTGCTCGCTCGTCGCCGTGACTCCGTGCACGAAGGCCGGAGGAAAGAATTCGGCGCCCCGATCCTCGCGGATACGGGCGCCGAATTCTTGAAGGACCTCTTAGACGGTACGCGAGCGTACGCGTTCGCCTATTACGGCGCCGCACCGCCGCGCAGCGGCGGGCACTTCGGGCACCGCCGGCCGTCGTTTTCCTGGAAGTAGCCGGAGACCGTGCCGAAGACGTCGAGCCCGCTCGGCGAACCCGGGCCGGTCGTCCCGTTGTCGGACTGGCCGTCCCAGTTCTTCACTTTGATCGTCAGAATGTTGTCGCACGCCGGCTCGAAGTCCGTCGAGACGTTCACCGCCGGCGTTCCCCCGGGCGGCTTGATGAACGCATAGCCCGTCATCTGCTGGGCGATCACCGCGCCGTTGAGATCGGCGATGAAGCCGTCGTCGGCGTAGATGTGGAGGTTGAGCGACGCGGGCACGTTCTTCACGCCGTCGGGCAGCCCGCACAGGCAGCCCAGGTGATATTGGTAGATGTACCACCCGCCCGGCACTGCGTTCGTGCCGGCATTGGGCGAGCTCGCGATCCAGTGCGAGCCGGGCAGCGTCGACCACGACGGCGTGGGATTGACGACCACCGGATTGAACGGGGAGTTGTTGGGCAGGACGCCCGACCACCCGGGCGCGCCCGTGGCGATCTGTTTCGTCGCGAGTTGGCAGCACGGCGCCTTGATCGCAATCCCGGGCTGAATGGCGGCTGCGCGCTCGCCCTGTGCTTGCGACGGCGACGCGGACGTGACGACCGCCGCACCGGCGGCGAAGAGCACGAGCGCGGCGAGTTTCGAGAACGTATTCATGGTGAGCCTTCACTTTCAGATAAGGAGGTCGGTGTGTGCGGTGAGCATCACCGCGGTCCGATCGTAGCGACGGCTCTGTCGAATCGCTTTCGCGTCGCGCCGCCGAGCGGAGCGGAGCGTGAATCGCCGTAGCGAATGACGGGCTCGTGACCCGCTTCGCCGCCCCGCGCGCCGCGCGGTACGCAATCGGTCCGCTTGAGCTCGACGCGGATCGTCTCGTGCTGAGCCGCGCCGGCGAGCCGCTCGCGCTGGGCCCGCGCGTCGTCGGGACGCTCGCCGCGCTCGTCGAACGCGCGGGCGAAGTCACGACTAAGGACGAGATCCTCGACGCGGTATGGAGCGGCGAAGACGTCGGCGAGAGCAACGTCGCGCAAAGCGTGTACACGCTGCGCAAGGTGCTGCGCGAACACGGCCTCGGCGACGCGATCGCGACTGTGCAGCGCCGCGGCTACCGCTTCACGGCGCCGGTGGAACAACTGAAGAAGACGGTCGTCGCAGACGTTCCATTGCCGCACGCAGGAGCCGGAGCCGGCACAGCTTCGCGTTGGGCCGCAAGCCGCTGGCTCACGGCAGCGCTGTCGGTTGCACTCGTCTTTCTCGCCGCCGTCCCCGCGCCGCGCGCCGTGCCGCATGCACCGCCGCTGAGCGCGCGGGGCGCGGAGCTCTATCAACTCGGACGCTACTACTGGAACTTGCGCACGGCGGCCGGGCTCGCGAAGAGCAGAACGCTCTTCGCCGCGGTCGTCGCGAGCGATCCGTGCAGCCCGCTCGGATACACCGGCCTAGCCGACGCCGACCTGATGACCGTCAACTACCGGCAAGAAGCCGCGCACGACCATGTCGGTGCGGCGCGTTATTTCGCGCGCGCTCGCGCGGAGATCGCGAAAGCGCTTGCGCTCGACCGAAACTCCGCGGCCGCGCACGCGTCGGCCGGGATGCTGCACTCGGCGGCCGATCGCGACAAACGCGCAGCGGAAGCGGAGTTCCGCCGCGCGATCGCGCTCGACCCGAGCTACGCGGTCGCGCATCATTGGTACGGGACGACGCTTTTCGGCCAAGGCCGGCTCGCGGAGGCATCGCGCGAGCTGCGCACCGCGATGTCGCTGGAACCGGTCGCAGCGGCGACCGATGTCTGGCTCGCGGAGACGGCATACTATCAGCGCCGCTACGCCGACGCGATCGCGTACTCGCGCCGCGCGCTCGATCTCGATCCGCGGCGCTTCGACGCGCTGCGCCGCCTCGGGCTCGCGTACGAGCTCGCCGGCGATTTGCCGCGCGCCATCGCGGTGTTCAAGCAACTACGCGAATCGGGCTTCGAGCCGGACGACGCATCGGCGCTGCTCGCGGAGGCGTACGCGCGCTCGGGCCGGCCCGAAGCGGCGCGCGCGGCGCTGCTCCGTGCGCGCCGTGCGGGCGAAGGCAACACGGCGATGGCGATGCTTGCGCTCGGCGAACGCGCGCGCGGCTTGTCGCTGATCGGCGCCATGCGCAAAAAGTACGGCGCGCCGACGCTACTGGATCCGCGTTTCGAACCGTACCGCAACGAAGTCGGTCCGCTCGCGGGCTCTTCGAGCTAGCTAGCTTAGCGCCGTCGAGCAATAAAAGGAAGCGCTCGGTAATGGCCGAACGCTGGGCACCGTCCTCCGTATCGGCCGGGGCTCCGGAGTGCTGCGCCGTGACATCGTCGTGAAAGTCACGGCGCTACCATTGCGGTGCGTCGCGCGGCGCAACGCCGCTCGGCCACCCACTTACATCAAAATGAAAGGTCGCCGCGATGAACAGTCACACCGGGGCCCATCGCCCCGTCCTGAAACGCAAAATACTGTGGATCGCCGTCACGGCGATCGTCCTGGTCCTCGCATGGGCGAAGGCCGGTTTCCCGTATCCTGAAATCTCGAACCCGTACTTCTACATGGGCACCGACGGCACGGTCGACGGCATGATGCCGCCCACCGGCGGCCCCGGTAACTACCCAACGGCGCCGCCGTCGGCTCCACCGAACGGGAACGCGAACGCGCAGATGCGCACGATGTCGACGCCGGCGCCGACCCTGGCCCCGAAGGCGCGTGCCGCGCTCCAGATCAACAAGGGCGCTAGCGCCCAGCTCCTGACGCATGACGTTACGATCACGCAAACGGGCCGCGGACGCACGTTCAAGTACGTCGCATCTCCGAACGGTACGGTCCAACTGATAAAGCGCGACGGCACGCCGTGGGTAACGGTCACCTATAACAAGAGCAAGGGCACCTGGGACCTGACCGATCCGAACGGCACCGGCGACCTTCTGCTGCGGCTCGGGCCCTCAGTTCACTCCGGACCGCGCACGGAAACGCGCTAGTCACGAAGGTCACGGATCCGACCGTAACACACTGATCAGCTCGCCGCGCGACCGGACGCCCAGCTTCCGGTACGCCGCGGCGAGATGAGCCTCCACGGTCCTCTCGCTGAGCGAGAGCTCGTCGGCGATCGCACTGTTCGGCAAACCGCGCAGCGCGACGTCGACGATCTCTCGCTCACGCGCCGTTAGGTGCGTCGTGCTCGAACGCCGCTTCGGGCGCGGCCCGATCCGCCGGGGCAGCCGGCGCGCTCCGATCGTCTCGCAGAGAGCGACCGTGCGCGCCGGCTGCTCCGCAAGCTCGTAGGCCTCCGCTTCGAGCAGCGGCATGCGCAGGCGGCGCAGTGCTGTCGCGGCGCTTTTCGCATGACGCAGCTTGCGCTCGCGGCTGCCGAACCGCGCGGCGGCGTAGGCTTCGAAGAGCTCGCGATAGGCGTCGACGAACGGGTTGTGCGCCAAAGCCGCCGCTTCGTCCAGACGCGCGCGCGCCCCGTCCACGTCGCGCTCGGAGCAGCAGACCGCGACGGGCAGCAGCACCTCGCAGTCGCTCCAGCCCTCGGGCAGCGCGGCCAGCATGCGCTCGAGCAGCGCGACGGCGTCCTCGTCCGCCCCCTCGGCGAGATGGTACTCGGCGACCGTCGCGGCGAGCGGCGCGTACTGGATCGGCTCGTTCGTCGCGAAGGCCGCGTCGAGCAGCTCTGCGGCATGGCACCGTTCGGCCAGCGCGTCGTCGCGCAACGCGATCGCGAGCGCGACGCCGAACTGCGCGATCAAAATCCGAATCGTCGTTGACTGGTGCACGTCGCCGAGGATGTCGAGCATTTCCGCGCGGGAAGCGCGCAGCTCGCCCGTCAGATACAGCACGTTGGCGTACCCGAGCCGCGCAAACGCCGCCTGATACGTCGGGCCGTACGTTCGCCCCGTCGCGGCGGCTTCGCGAAACGCGGGGAGCGCGATGTCGAACCGCGCGAGCTTGCGAGCGCCCACGGCATAGCTCGTCAGCGCGAACGCGATGAGCGACGGATCCCCGTGAGCGCGCGCGATGGCGGCCGCGCGCTCGAAATCGTCCTGCCATGCGTCGAGCTCGTCCTTCGCGAGATGGAGAAACGCGCTCGACGTCAGCAGCCGGATCTCGTCCGGCGGATCCGCATGCCGCCGGATCGGCTGGGCCGCGCGGAGATCCGCTTCCACCTCCGGCCATTCTTCCGCGACCGCGTGCACGTTCGCGAGCTGTGCGGTGCTCCGCAGCAACAGCTTTTCGTCACCGATCTTCTCGCTCAGCACCGCGGCGCGGCGCAGGACGGCCGACTCGCGTTCGGTGTCGCCCACCCGCCGCAATGCGAACGCAAGATCGAGATAGACACCGGCGAGCCGCGCCGTGTCGGCGGTGGCGGTGTAGTAGTCGACCGCGACCTGCAGGTGCTCCAGGACTTTCTGCGGGACACCGAGCGAGCCGTACGCCGACGCCGCCTTCTCGTGCAGAACCACCAGACCGCGCTCGTCCACGGCTCCGCACGCCAGCGCGCGCTCGTAAAGCTCCGCGGCCTCCGCGTACGCATAGCGCGCCTTTGCGAGGTCACCGGCGGGCTGCGCGTTCACCGCGCACTCGACGAACGCGGCGGCGCGCCAGTAGTGCTCCGCCAGCTCGACGATGCGTTCGGCGCGATCCGGCTCGCGCTCGATCTGCTGCGCGATCACGCGGTGCATGGCGCGCGCGTCCATCGCGAGCATGCCGTCCAAGATGGTGTCGCGCGTGAGCGCATGCCGGAACGTGAAGCAGCCGGGTTCGGCGACGTCCTCGACCAGAAAGTGCTCGTCGATCGCCGTGCGCAGGAACGGCTGGAGCGAGCCCACGTCGCGGCCGCCGATGCGAGCCAGGAATGCCGCCCCGAAACGCCGCCCGATCAGCGCGGCGATCTCGAGCAGGCGGATGTCGGCGGGATCGAGCCGGCGCAGGCGCTCGTGCAGCAGGCTGCGCAGCGACTCCGGCAGCGCCTGGCGCGTCTCGCCGAACCGCTCGTCGTCGACGACGGCTTTGAGGAACTCTTCCGCAAACAGCGGGTTCCCTTCGCTGCGGTCGCGGATGCCGCGCAGCGACTCGGCGGAGACGTGCACGTTCTTGGGCAGCGTCGCGTCGATGAGCTCGCGGATGTGCGCCGGGCTCAGCGGCTGCAGCTCGATCCGCTGCACGCTGCGCGCCCGCGCGGCGCGGCCGATCAGCGCGCTCAGCCCATGGGTCTCGGTGAGCTCGTCCGTGCGGTACGCCACGATGATGAGCACGCGCGCGTCGTCCAGCGCTCCGATCAGAAAATGCAGCAGCTCCAGCGTCACGGTGTCCGACCAGTGCGCGTCGTCGATGACCATCGCGAACGGCTCCAGCGTCCCGGCCGTCCGCAGCGCCGTGGCGATGCGTTCGAACAGGCGCCGCTTATCGGCGGGGTCGTCGCCGGTCGGCGTGGCAAAGCCCGCCCCGGGCGACGGCGCTCGCCGTTCGGCTTCCAGGTCCGCGAGGATGTCGGCGACGGGCCCCAGCGGCGACGGTGCGTACTCCAGACACACCGCGCGATAGCAGCGCATGCCGCGCGGCATGCGCCGGCAGAGCTCGTCGATCGTGCGCGTCTTGCCGGCGCCCGCATCGCCGGAGACGAACGCGATCGCACCGTGGCCCGCGGCGGCGCGGCGAGCCGCCTCGGTGAGCGCCCCGAGCTCGCGCTCGCGCCCGATGAAGCGCGGGCAGTACAGCGAGGTCGTAACCAGCCGAGACTCCTTGGGCGGCGTGCGGAACGCGTACAGCACGTTCTGACCGTAGAAAGAGGTGGATTCCTGCTGGCGTTCGTTTCGTCTAGGTACAGAAATCCGGTACCGGCACGAATACCGCCGCCCGCGCCGTGAGCCTACGATCGGTTCATGAACGCTGACCTTGAGTCCGGCTCCGCCGTCGCCCCGCAGCCGGCGCCCGGTACGCCCGTCCAACTCGAAGTCCTCTCGGGCCACGCGCTCGTCGACGGCGTCGAGATCGTCCTGACCGGCGCGCAGCGCCTGCTGGTGTGCGCGCTCGCGCAGTGCCGCCACGCCATCGACCGCGAAGAGCTCGAGACGATGTTCTGGCCCGACGAGGATCCCTCGCGCGCCCGCAACCTGCTCAACATCGCGATCCATCGTCTGCGCAAGCGCCTCGGCCACGACGCGATCGTCCAGTCCGCGGACGGCTACCGCCTCGGCGACGTCGTCACCGTCGACCTGTGGGAGATCGAAGCGTTCGCGGCGCGGTTCCGCGCGTCCGAGACGCCGGACATCACCGCCGCGGGACGCTGGCTCGCCGTCATGCGCCACGTGTGCTGCGGGTGCGTCCGCCGCGCGGCCGACCCGGAGTTCGTCGGCGCGCTCGAGCGCCGGCTGCTGAGCGCCGCGCGCGACGCCACCGACCGGCTCGCGGAGAACGCGCTCGCGCGGCACCGTCCCGACGTCGCGCTCGCGCTGGTGCGCGTGACGCTCGACTTCGACCCGTGCGACGAGCGCGCGCGCGAGCTCGCGATCCGCGCGCACCTGGCGCACGGCGACCGGGCGAGCGCGATTCGCGAGTACCGCGATTACACGAAGGCGCTGCGCGAGGAGCTCGACCTCGGGCCGTCGTTCGCCCTGAGCACGCTGATCGCCGAGCACGCGACAGCGATGTGAAACCGGCGTCCGCTACGATCGCCCGGCGGCGCATCGGCCGCGGACAAAGCACAACCGACGCGGAGAAACGACATGAATAGACTTGCGAAGCTCGCGGCACCCGCCTTGGTTGCCGCAGCGATCATCCTCCCGACCGCGGCGCGTGCCGACGGGCTCGTGCGCACGCTCCAGGGCGCGCTGCTCGGCGAACGCCAACGAAGCGCCGTCACGCTCGCGTCCGTCGCGAAAGAGCTGCAGCCCGGCGTGTACGAGGTTGACCCCAGAGCCGTGATGGGCCGGCGCGTCGTGTTCTCGGCGAACGGCGCGGCCTCGCAGCTCGTCTGCATCGGGCACTGGTCGAAGAACGCGTGCAACGGCATCCTGATCGACACGCGGCCGCAGACGGGCGGCGCAGACTCGGCCCCGGTCCCGGCGCAAATGCAGATACCGGCGCCTGAGATGCCCGCGCCTCAGCCGTCCGGCTCGCAGTCGTCCACGCCGCCGCCGACGCCGCAGTGATCTCGTCCCCGCGATCGAGGCGGGCGCGATGTTCGCGCCGCTTCCTTCGCGAACACCGCCGCCGTGAAATGCTGCGACGATCCGAAGTTCAAGCTGATCGAAGAGCTAGGGCATACCGAGGGCGTCGACTGGGACCTGGGGCGGTGCCTTTCCTGCGGCTCGTACCTGCTCCAGCAATGGTCCGAGTACAGACCGCTCAACGTGTTCCTCGACAAGCTCACCGAAGAGGAGGGCGCGCAGTTCCTGCGCTCGGAGGGACGCGCGCGCAGGCAGCTTCTCAGGAACTGGTACAACGACCACTAGCGCTTGCGCGAGCTCGGCT
>JAQBPK010000068.1 GCA_028287565.1 Vulcanimicrobiota bacterium | reverse complement strand
TCAAGCAGTGGTGGCGGCCCGAGACGCCGGACCTGCGCTACGACTATCTGTACGCGGCGGAAGAGCTGGAGCCGTGGGTCGACCGCGTCGCCGACCTGCGCGCGTCCGCGGGCGTGCGCGAGACGCTGGCGTTCTTCAACAACCACCGCGGCGGGCAAGCGGTGCGCAACGCGGAGATGTTCCGCGCGATGCTCGAAGCGCGGCTGGCCGGTAGGCGCAGCCGCGCTTCGAAGAAGAAGGAGCCGTCCTAAGCGGGAGCGGTTACTTCGTGATCGTCGTGATGATCCCGAGGCCGTTGACGAAGATTCCGGCGACCTGGCCGATCGAGATCTTGTTGCCGTTGAGGACGTCTTGCAGCGACACGCCGACGTTGACGTTCGAGTTGTTCAGGACGTTCACGTTGTTGAGCGCGTTGCTCACGTTGATGTTCGCGAGCACGTACTGCAGCACCGCGATCGGGGAGTTGTTACCGTTTGCGGTGGGCGTCCCGGTCTGCGCGACGTAGATCGCCGGTCCCAGCATCGCGAGCACGGGGATGTCGGAGTTCGCATCGCTCACCTTGAGCGTGGACTTCAAGGCCGACGACAGCCGGTAGACGCGCAGCTTGTCGAAGCTGATCGATTTCATCTTGCGCAGCTGGTTCGCTTCCTGCACCGGATGCGTGAGCCCGTAGCGCACGTCGTTGAAGCTCAGCGAGCCGTTCGGGATCTTCTTGACCTGGCCCAGATGCTTGCCGTTGCCGTTGCCGGTGTCCGTCGAGCGTGTGCCGGGGGCGGTGCGCGTCGCGGGGCTCGCCGACGGAGCAGCCGACGGAGCAGCCGACGGCGCGGGCGCGGCACTCGGGACTGCCGACGGCGGCGCGGGCGACAACGTCGCGGGCGCCGACGACGGCTGGGGCATCGCGGACGCCGGAACGCTCGAGGGCGGCGCGCTCTGGGCGAGCGCGCTCGCGGGCGCGAGCCCCAGCGCCGCGGCGGCCAGGATGGTGGCGATGGTTGTCTTCATCGTGCGCCTCACTTGGTGATCGTGGTGATGATCCCGCCGCCGCCGATGTAGAGGCCGACGACCTGACCGATCGAGATCTTGTTGTTGTTGAGGACGTTCGAGAGCGCGACGTTGACGTTCACGTTCGAGTTGTTCAGCACGTTCAAATTGTTCAGCGCGGTGCTCACGTTGATGTTGGCCAGCACGTCGCGCAGGTACTGAATCGGCGAGTTGTTGCCGTTCGACGACGGAAGCGCCGGCGTCGTCTGCGCGACTTCGATGCCGTTTCCGAGCATCGCCAGCGTGATGGCCTGCGTGTCGGCGTCGCTCACCTTCACAGCGGCTTTGAGCGAGGCCGGGAGACGGTACACGCGCAGGTTGTCGAAGTTGATCGTCTTCATCTTCAAGAGCTGCTTGGCTGCTTGCACCTGGTGCGTCACGCCGTAGAGCACTTGCGAACGCGTTAGCGAGCCGTCCTTGATCTTCTTGATCTGACCGTTGTGGTTGCCGTTGTTGCCGTTGTTAGCGCCCGACGAACCGGTGCCGCCGGACGGCGCGGACGTCGAGGACGAGGACGGTGCGCTGCTCGGTGCTTGCGTCGCGCTCGGGGAAGGCATCATCGTCGCCGGGCCGGTCGCGCCGGGGGACATCGGCGGCATCGTCATCACGCTCGTGCCGGGGCTCGCCACCGGCACGGGCGCCGACGGGGCGCCGCTGCTCGCCGGCATCGGGGATGATTGCGCGAACGCGGTGCCCGTCGACGCGAGCGCCAGCGCCGCGGCAGCGAGCATCAGTCGGCTGGGTTGATGCATGGATGTGGGCTCCTGTCTGGCTGAGTGACTGACAAGAGCCGTCTTTCCCAGGATCGCCGAAGCGACGCGTGCTCGCTTAGCGGACGAGCGCGGTCATCACGGTAAGGAAGCGTTCGATCTCTTCGTCCGTGGTGTACAGGTGCGCGCTCACGCGCAAGCCGCAGCCCGGCCGGTAATCCACGTAGATGCGGCGCGCGACGAGCTCGTGCAGCACGCGCTCGGCGCCGGGGACGTCGATGCCGACCCAGCCCGTGCGCTCGCGCGCGTCGTGCGGCGTGTTCACCCGCCAGCCGCGTTCGAGCGCTGCCTCGGTGAGCCGCGTCGTGAGCCGCACGTTGTGCGCGCGGATCGCATCGACGCCGATCTCGCGGATGATGTCGTGACCGGCTTTAGCAACGAGGTAGCCGGGGATCGTCGGCGTGCCGGTCGCCCAGCGCAGCTGATCGGTCGCATAGTCGATCGGCGGCGGCTCGAACGCGAACGGGTCGCGGTGCGCGAACCATCCCGTCACCGCGGGCTCGAAGCCCTGCGCGAGCGACGGGCGCACGTAGATCCAACCGCAGCCCGGGCCGCCGCACAGCCACTTGTGCGAGCCGCCGACGACGATATCGAGATCGAGGGCGGTGACGTCGTACGGGTACGTGCCGGTCGTCTGGTACGCGTCGAGCACGACGAGCGCGCCGGCTTCTCTCGCGCGGCTCACGATCGATGGGACGTCAATCAGCACGCCGCTCTGGTAGTACGCATGCGAGAGCACCACGACCGCCGTGCGCTCGGTGATCGCCGAGCAGATGCGATCGGTCGGGATCGTGCGCCCGTCATCGGTCGGAACGCGCACCGTCTTCGCACCGGCGCGCTCCCACGCGGTCCACACGTACGCGAGCGAGGGAAATTGCAGCGCCTCGTACACGATCTCGTTGCGGTCGGTGCCGCGAAAGTCGAGCGAAGACGCGAGCGCCGACTGCAGCACGCTCACGTTCGGCGCGAGCGACACCGAGCCCGCGGGCGCGCCGATGATCGCACCGATGCCGTCGGCGATCCTGCGCGCTTCGTCGAGCCATCCGGGCCACGCGCCCTCCGGTCCGCCGTCGGCCCACTGCGCGTGATAGCGCACGAGCGCGTCGCGCGCCGCGAGCGGCGGCGCGCCCATCGAGTGCGAGACGAGCCACGTGTTGACATCGATCCCTGCGAAGTGCCCGCGCACGCTATTCGGCAAATGCGCAGGTGCGGGATGGGCATGTGCGGACCCGATCACGCGGGCGAGCTTCCGCCGAGCACGGTGCGGACCTCCCACAGCTCAGGGAAGAAGCGGCGCTGCAGCGTGCTCTGCAGATACGACACGCCCAGCGAGCCGCCGGTCCCCGGCTTCATGCCGATCATCCGCTCGACCATGATCACGTGCCGCCCGCGCCACAACCGCACGCGTTCGTCGAACTCGATGAGATCTTCGAGCAGCAGGTAGAGCGCGTAATTCTCTTCCTCGCGCTCGTAGATACGGCGAAACGCGTCGATGAGCGCGTCGTGCGAGGCGACGTCGAAGCCTTGGCGCGCGAGCGTGCCTTTGAGCGCGTCGTACAGCGTGGGCTCGTGCAGGCGCCGCTCCAGATTCGCGCGCTCGGCCGGCGTGACGTCGAGGTGCTTCAGCGCCGCCTCGGGCATGCGCAGCCCGCACCGAAACTCGATCTCGCGGAACTGCGCGGACTGAAAGCCGCTGGCGGGGTTGAGCCCTTCGCGAAACGCGTTGAACTCCTGCGGCGTCATCGTCTCGAGCACGTCGACCTGCGTTTCGAGGATGCGCTGGATCGCGTGGATGCGACGAAACGCTTTGGCGACCTTGAGCAGATCGTCGGCGTCGAGAAAGCGCACGGCCGCGTCGAGCTCGTGCAGCGTCTGCTTGAACCACAGCTCGTACACCTGATGGATCAGGATGAAGAGCATCTCGTCGTGGTGCGGCGGGTCGCTCAGCGGCTGCTGGAGCGAGAGCAGCTCGGGGACCCGCAGGTACGAGCCGTAGGTGAGAGACGCGGTAGCCACACCAGGCCCTTCCCCGTCGTGGAGCCCCGCTACTGTCGCGCCGTGGCGGCCCACTTCCATGTCCATGCGTTCCACAAGTGCTGGCCGCTCACGGAGGGAACGACGCCTTCGAGACCATCGCGGTACGCGACGCCCTCTTTGTTGAAGCCGAGGAAGACGACGTAGGTCTGCTCCACCAAGCGGCGCGTGAGTGCGCGGTCACCCGCCGCTTCGGCGGCCGGATCGGTGGCGTCGAGCTCGGCGCGCGCGGCGCGCTCGATCACCGGATCGCAAATCGAACCGTAGTTTGAGCCGTCGGGCGGGCGCGAATCGCAGCGGAAGAGATAGGAATGATCGGCGACGCCGTTGGGCTGCCAGCCGGTATACGAGAAGTCGAACCGCCCGTTCTCGAAGATTCCGCCCTCGCGCTTGCGGGCCCAGATCACGTTGTAGTTGTAGGATTTGATTTCCGAGCGGATGCCGATCTTGAGGAGCTGCTGCTGCGCCAGCAATCCGAAACGCTCCGTCGTTTTCGACTCCGTGGTCGCGACGAACTCGAAGGCGAGCGGTTTGCCGTTCTTGCGGCGTATGCCGTCCGCTGCCAGGCGCCAGCCTGCGGCGTCCAGCAGGCGCGCGGCGGCGGCCGGATCGTAGCGCGGCTGCACGAGAGCCGGATCGTATGCGAACTGCCCGGAAAGGCGGTCGGTGTCGCCCGGCACCGAGAGCTCGCCGTTGAGCTCGCGCATGATCCGCTCGCGGTCGATTCCCATCGCGACGGCGCGGCGCACGCGCACGTCGTCGAGCGGCGGGTGCGCGAGGTTGAACTGCACGAAGTCGAACTCGTAGTGCGGCGTCAGCACGATGTGCGCATCGCGGCGCGTGCGCAGCTGGTCGAGAAACGAGCGGCCCGACTGCACGCGCGCGATCACGAGGTCGAGGCTGCGGGCTTTCCAAAGCGTCGCGACGGTATTGATGTCGGGCACGATCGCGATCTCGATGCGCGAAATCGCGGGTGCGCCGCGAAAATAGCGCTCGTCGGCGGCCAGGACGACCCGCGAGCCGCGTTCCCACCTCGCGAGCTTGTACGGGCCGAGCCCGACCGGCGCGGCATTATACGGATCACGGTTGATGTCGTGCTTTCCGGCTAGCAGATGCGCCGGCAACAGCGGATATGGGTCGTTCGCCGCCATCGTGAAGCACGACGCGACGAACGGCGAGAACGGGCGCGTCAAACGCACCTGGACGGTGTACGGGTCGAGCGCGCGCACGCGCGCGACGTGGTCGAAGCCGGTGCGGTCGGGAACGGCGTTGTTCGGGTTCATCGCCGCGGCGAACGAGAACACGACGTCGCGCGCGCCGAACGGCGTACCGTCGTGCCAGCGCGCATCGCGGCGCAAATGGTACGTCACGGTGCGGCCGTCGCGCGAGATGCCGCCGTTCGCGACGGCCGGCACGGCGACGGCGAGGTCGGGGATCAGCTTGCCCGTGCCGTCGGCGCGCATCAGATAGCCGTGGATCAGCGGCGCGAGATAGGACAGCCCGCCGTTGTTGAACACGAGCGGGTCGAAACCGGGCGGATCGGCTCCGACCGCCATGTGCAGCACGTCGCGCGGCGTGCTGCCGCCCGAACCACCGCCGCCGCCGTCGACGCGCGCGCACGCAGCGAGACCAAAACCGAACGCGAGCACTGCGGCGAGCGCACGCACGAACCTGCGCAAAACAACCGAGCTCTCGAAAGCGATCATCGCGCGCCGTGTTCGGCCCGCGCGCCGCGGACCCTTATCGCCGAGCAGCGATCAGATGTCGACGCGCGCGTTCGAGCGGCTCGAGTCGACGCGCTGCCACGTCGTGTAGCGGCCGTCGTTCGAACCGGGCGCGGCCTCGCGGCGCCACCATGCCGTGGCGCCGGTCGTGTCGACCTCCCACGATTCGCCGCGCGCGATCTTCTGCGTGCCGTACAGCGTCGCGGAGTCGAGCGTGTCGCCCACGCGCACCTCGACGCTCACGCCGCCGGCGAACGAGACGTTGCGGAAACGAATGAGCCCGTCGGCGTCCGCCGCGGCGCGCAGCACGAGCCACGCGGCGGCGGTCGCGGCGAACGTGGAAAGAGCCTGCCTGCGAGTCATCGGCACCCTCCCCCAGCGATGAGCCGGTACCAACGAAAGAATACAGAGCAGACTGAGAAGCTCCTGGGAGCGCGACTTTCCAGCCGCGCTCCTCGGAGCCGTTACCGGATGGTGACGGCCAGGTTCGACTCCTGCGGCATGCAGTAGTGGAGCACGGTGCCTTCCGCGACGCCCGACGGGTCGCCGGCGGGGACGGTGACGGTGCTGCACGAGTAGTCCCACGTGTACGTCGCGGCCTGCGTGACCGGAACGACGACATTCGGTCCGAAGGTGGTCGTGCCGGCGGGCTGCATGACCGCTTTGATGTCGACCGTCGTCGTCGTGCCGTTCGGAATCTCCGACAGATCGGGATGGATGACGGCGTTGTACGTCTTGAGCGCGGCGCCGGCGTAGATGCCGTTGCCGATCCATCCGGGCGCATCGGTCGCGGGGTCGAAGTCGACCTCGTACGTGGGATTCTCCGCCATCGGCGTCATGTTGTTGGCCGTGACGTTGAGGGCTTGCTGGCTCGTCGTGTCGGTAGCGGTGACGGTGACGAAGTTCGCAAGCCGTCCGAGACCCGGTGACTGCCAGTTCACGAACATGTCGGAGCCGCTGCCGTCGAGCACGTTGAACTCGAACGAGCACACCGCCTTGGGCTCGTACTGCAAGACGTCCGCGGAGCAGTCGACGGCGTTCATCGTCTTGTAGTTGGTGAAATCGCCGGGACTCCCGAGCATGGTGTAGCCGTACAGCGATGCGCCGACGCCGTTGAGCGTTGCGGTGAACGCGGCGGTGCCGCTGCTGTCTACGGTCACGGGCACGCCGTCGATGTAGTCGAGCAGCGTCATGTTGGCGTCGAGCGCGGCGACCGCGTAGATTGCGTGGCCGACGGGCGCGGGGACGTTCACGGTGACGCAGCTGTAGTTGCTCTGCGGCGCGCGCTGGTTCGCGGACTGCGCCGCGCGTCCGGCGGAACGGCCGCCGGTTTGACACGTTCCGAGTTGCGAGACGGCGACCACCGTGCTGTACGGCCCGTTGACCGGCTGCGCGTCGCCTTCGAGCGACTTGAGCACGACGTCGACGTAGGCGGTCGACGGCGAGACGGTCTTCGTCCCTCTGCCGCGGCTCGCGGACGCCTTTTTCGCCGGAATGGCGACGCTGATCGTCATCGTGGACCGCTTCGCCGACGCAGCCGCGCCGACGCTCGGAGCGGGCGTAGGCGACGGCGCAACCGCAGCGACGCTGCGCGCCGGCGGAACGACGGCCGAGCCGGAATGTCCGCAAGCGGAAAGGGCAAGAGCAAACACGGCGCCCGCGCCGACAAATCTTATGTGCATTGGTTCCTCACCCGTAAGAGCCAGTGTTGATACGCGCAAGCTCCTTAGCAAGAACTTGCAACCTTCAGGGCATCGGCAGACGTAAGGATAATGTTTAGTGACGGTAAAGTCGACCGAGGGGCCGGTCGTGCAGCCCGCCGTGGCGCGCAAGACTGCGGCAGAACTGAATGGAACTGCGACCGGCGCACGGAGAGATGGCGGAGCGGTTGAACGCGGCGGTCTTGAAAACCGCAGGCCCTTCACGGGGCTCGTGGGTTCGAATCCCACTCTCTCCTCATCGACGCCGCGCAAATCCCCGCCGTGCCGTTCGGCGATGTCCATGCTGACGTTCTCCATCAACCGCGCGGGCAAGAAGCTTCCGGCCCGCGCGGAAGAAGATCCTCGAAGACGCCAAGCACGTGCTGCGCAAGGAGTTTAAGCGCGCCTAAGCGCTCACGTCGCGAGCTGTTCGCGCAGCGCGCTCGGCGGCGCGAGGTCCTCTTCCTTGAGGTTCTGGGTCAGGTATGCGACCAGCGCGACGATCACGATGAGGAAGACCGCGCTCGTGACCGACGTGCCGAGGCCGAGTCCACCGTCCTTGCGCGCCTGCGCCAGCAAATCGCCCATCGATGCGCCGAGCGGCCGCGTGAGGATGTACGCGATCCAGAACGCGAGCACGCCGTTGATCTTGAAGACGTAGTATGCGAGCGCCGTCAGCGCGATGAGCGACGCGAAGGCGAGCGCAGCGACGCCGTATCCCGCGCCGAGCTTCTCCGAGATCAGGTCGCCGGCCGATGTGCCGAGCGCGAACGTGAACAGGATCGCCGCCCAGTAGAACAGCTCCCGTCGCGTCGTGGCGATGTAGTGCACGGACAGCGTCTTCTCGCTTATGTACCACAGCACGAAGACGATGGCCAGCGCGATGCTGAAGGCGATTGAGGTGGTCTGGAGCCCGAGCCCCAGCTTGTCGACGAGCGTGTCCGAAATTAGCGTGCCGACGACGCTGACCAGCACGACGACCGTCCAGTAGACCGCGGGGATGTAGCGCTTGCGCGTCAGCTGCACGGCCAGCGCGATGAGGAACAGGCCGCTGAGAACGTACGAGGTGTTGACCAGTCCCAGCCCAAGCTTCGTCGCGAGAAAATCGGCCAGCGTCTCGCCGACGGTCGTCGACAGGACCTTAATGATCCAGAAGAAGATCGTGATCTGCGGGACCTTGTTCAACATGTCCCTCATCGTCGGCCCGCTGTTCGCGGTCATCATGGCGTGCATCATCGCACGCTAAGCTACACACATGACGCTGCGATGAACGAGCCCGGCACGCGCGCGCCGGCCGAGCAGACGCTACGGCTGCTTGATCTCCGCGACAGGCAGCAGCGCGGACACCTCGATCACCGGCGCGACGGGAAGCTCGACGTTCAGCAGCAGCGGCGAGACGTCGCCCGGCGGGATGATTGCAAGCGACGGCGCCGTCATGTACGGCGTCGTGCCGTCGCCCAACGCGACGCGCAGCCGGAATGCCGCTTGCTGATCCGGCGCGATGATGAACATACGCGGCTTGTCGGTGAACGATTCGGCGACGATGCGCGGGTGCTTCAGCTCGTCGAGCAGCCGGACGGCGGGGTAGCCGCTGATCGCGCACGCGCTTGCGCCGGCGTTGGTCAGCGTGATGCGCAGCTCGCGGTGGCCCGCGGCGACGGTGTTGGACACGATCGCGGCTTTGAGCTGCGATGCCGGACACGGCCGCAGGATCGCGAGGGCGTGCGGTCCACCGCCGATCGGCGGCATGGTCGATGTGAGCGTCGCCGCCGCGGCTGCGGGGAGCGCCGCGGCAGCCGTGGCGAGGACGAGGGCGAGCGAGCGCGGAGCCATGCCGGCAGAACGCGGCGGAACGGGCGAACGTCGCGCGAACAGGGCCGCGTGCCGACCGCGTCCCGCGATACCCTGCTCGACGAGCTGCGCGCGTACGTCCCCGCCGACGCGCGCGAGGCCGCGATGCGCGACCGGCTCGTCGCATTCGTAGCCGCGCACGCCGATGCGTTCGAACGCGCGCTGGCGATCGGCCACGTCACCGCGTCGGCATGGATCGTCGATGCGTCGCGCACGCGCGCGCTGCTGATGCACCATCGTAAGCTCGGCAAATGGCTGCAGCCCGGCGGGCACGCCGACGGCGATTTCGACGTGCGCCGCACCGCGTTGCGCGAAGCGCGCGAGGAATCCGGACTGAGGTCGCTGCGCTTCGCGCGCGACGGCATCTACGATCTCGACGTGCACGCGATCCCCGCGCGTCCCGGCGAGCCCGCGCACGACCACTACGACGTGCGCTTCGCGTTCGAAGCCGACGCCGCCGAACCGCTCGTCGCGAACGCGGAGTCCAAGGGGCTCGCCTGGATCCCGCTCGACGCGCTCTCGTCGTACGGCGCCGACGAGTCGGTGCTGCGGCTCGCGCGTAAGACCGCGGCCCTGTCCGGGTAGGAGCCGCGCATGCGCGGAACGTTCGAGTTCACCTTCCACACCGTGAAGCCGGATGCGGCGGCGCTCGCGGAAGGCGATCCGACGCTCTCGTTCCTGGGCGCGCAAGGGTGGGAGATGCGCGGCGTCACGACGCTTCCCGACGGCTCGGTGCTCGTCGCGCTGCAGCGCCCGCTCGACGAAGAGCGTCCGCTGCCCGACGCGCCGTCGCTCAGTGCCGCGCTCATCGAGCCGCTCGCCGCGCCGTCGATCGAAGAGCTCGAGCGCTAGCGCGCGCTCAGGAGCGCGATCGCGCGGTCGAGCTGCGCGTCGCGCCCCGGCTCGCCGGGATGCGCGTCCGCGCTCTGCGCGATCACGACGTCGGGCGTGATCCCGACGCGGTCGATGTCGCGCCCGGCCGGCGTGAGATAGCGCGCCGTCGTCATCTTGATCGCGCCGCCGTCGGGGAGCGCAAACGTTTCCTGCACGAGGCCTTTGCCGAACGTTCGCACGCCGACCAGCGTGCCGGCTTTGTCGTCCTGGATCGCGCCGGCGACGATCTCGGCGGCCGACGCGGTGTCGCCGTCCACGAGCACGGCGAGGGGCGCGTCGAGCTGCGCGACACCGGCTTTCGCCGCGAACGCCGCGGGTTTGCCGGTGCGCTCCTGCGTCGTGACGATCGTGCCGCGCACGAAGCGCGATCCGATCGCGACCGCGGCGTCGCGATAACCGCCGCCGTTCGCGCGCACGTCGAGCACGTACGCGCGCGCGTTCGCCGCGCGCAGCTTCGCGAGCACCGCGTCGAGCTGCTGCGGCGACTGCGCGCCGAACGAGCGCAGCCGCACGTAGCCGATCGCGTTTGCCACGATGCGCCCGGTCACGTCGGGCGCGCTGACGATCCGGCGCACGATGGCGACCGGTTCGTGCGCGGCGTTGCCGCGCGTGAAGCCGATGCGCACGGTCGTGCCCGGCGCGCCGCGCAATGCGACCGACACGGCATCCGGCGTCGTCGCGGGCGGCGCGTTGCCGTCGATGCTCGTGATCAAGTCGCCCGGCTGCAGTCCCGCGCCCTCCGCCGGGCTGCCGGAAAACACGTCCACGACGCGCACCGCGTGCGTCTGCGGATCGACGTCGAGCTCCGCGCCGATCCCCGCTGCCGGCTTGCCGTCGAGGAAGCCGACGAACTTCTTGAACGCCGCGGGCTCGAAGAGCAGCGTGTACGGATCGTGAAGCACCGCGAGCTCGCCCGCGATCGTCTTCGACACGAGATCGGCCGTGCGCACGCGCGAGCCGTAGCGCGCGACCGCGAGCGCCACGTCACGGTCGATCTCGCTCTCCGCGCGGTAGCGGTCGGCGTGCGCGGATGCGGGCGGAATGTTCGGGTTCGCGATGCCGCGCGAGACAAGGTACGCGACGATGGCGCTTCGCGCGCCGGCGAGCAGATCGGCGGGCTCGACCGGCTTGTAGTAGCGCGCCAAGATCGTCGTGTAGCAGATCTCCAGCGCGATCACGTCGAGCGCGCCCAGCGAGGCGGGCGGTGCGCGCCGCTCGGGCGCGGCGGCGGCGAACCGCGGCAGCACGACGGCGAGGGCGGCGACCATGACGAAACGGAGCAGACGGCGAACCACCTTGCCGTGTATACCCGTG
>JAQBPK010000032.1 GCA_028287565.1 Vulcanimicrobiota bacterium | reverse complement strand
CGACCACCGCCTCTTTGCCCGGCATGCGCATCTCGTCGCTTTCGAAGCGCGAGAGATAGTAGTACGGCGAGATCGCCGGAAACTCGGCGGCCGCGGTATCGACCATGCGAAACGCTCCACGGCCCATGACGGATCCGACCTCGCCGGCCAGCGACTCGTTGCCGCGCTGCGAATAGCCGGCCTCAACGGCCGCGTGGAGATCGGCAACCGGCGCGCAGCGAAAACCTTCGTCGTCGGTGTACGCTCCGCGCAGGCGCTCTTCCAGCTCGACGAGCGCCTTGAACTCCCAGAGCCAGAACTCGTCGATCGTCGAAAGCGCGTGCAGCTCGTCGACCGTGCGCCCGCGGCGCAGCAGCTCGCACACCGCGAACAGCCGCTCGTGCGTCGGCGTCGAGAGCGTGCGCAGCAGCTCGTCGTCGCTCCACTCCGCGAACGCGCCGCCGGTCAGCGTCTCGAACTTGAGATCGAGCCCGCGCACCGCCTTCATCAGCGCGGCGGCGAACGTGCGGCCGATCCCCATTGCCTCGCCGGTCGACTTCATCTGCGTGCCCAGCCGCGTGTCCGCGAGCGGGAACTTGTCGAACGGCCAGCGCGGGAACTTCACCACGCAGTAGTCCAGCGTCGGCTCGTACGCCGCTTTCGTGCGCCCGCCCGTGACGGGATTCGGGATCTGGTCGAGCGTCTGGCCGAGCGCGATCTTCGTGGAGATCTTGGCGATCGGATAGCCCGTCGCTTTCGACGCCAGCGCGGAGCTGCGCGACACGCGCGGGTTCACCTCGATGATCATGTACTCGGCGCTGTCGGGGTGCAGCGCGAACTGGATGTTGCAGCCGCCCTGCACGTTGAGCGCGCGGATCACGTTGATGCTCGACGTGCGCAGCATCTGGTAGTCGAGGTCGGACAGCGTCTGCGACGGCGCGACGACGATCGAGTCGCCGGTGTGGACGCCGACGGGATCGATGTTCTCCATGTTGCAGACGATGATGCAGTTGCCGGCGCGGTCGCGCAGGACTTCGTACTCGATCTCTTTCCAGCCCAGCAGCGACGTCTCGACGAGCGCCTGGTGGATCAGCGACGCTTCGAGCCCGGTCTGCAGCGTCGCGCGCAGCTCGGCCTCGTCGTACACGACGCCGCCGCCGGTGCCGCCGAGCGTGTACGCCGGCCGCACGACGAGCGGGTAGCCCACTTCCTCGGCGAAGCCGACGCCGGCCTCGACATCGGTCACGATGAGCGATTTCGGGACCGGCTCGCCGATCTCGATCATCTTGGCCTTGAAGCGCTCGCGGTCTTCCGCCAGCTTGATCGTGTCGAGCGGCGTCCCCAGCAGCTCGACGCCGTACTTCTCGATCACGCCGGCGTCGGCGAGCTCCACGGCGAGGTTGAGCCCGGTCTGCCCGCCCAGCGTGGGGAGCAGCGCATCGGGGCGCTCGCGCTCGATGATCCGCTCGACCGAAGCGACGGTCAGCGGCTCCAGGTAGACCGCGTCGGCGATCTCCGGGTCGGTCATGATCGTGGCGGGGTTCGAGTTGACCAGGACGACCCGGTGGCCTTCCTCCCGCAGCGCGCGGCACGCTTGGACACCCGCGTAGTCGAACTCGGCGGCTTGCCCGATGACGATCGGTCCCGATCCGATCACCATGATGGTACGCCGGTGCATGTCTCGCCCGAGATACGTGCGGACGGACGAAGGTCCCTCCGCATGCAAGCAAGGGGCTGGGCTAGTGCGGGTTGATCTGGGTGAGATCGAAGGCGTTCGCGAACGGGTTCGCCGCCGCGTCGCGCGTGCCGAGCGCCGGTACGCCGTACACCTTCTCGATGAGCGCGAGGATGGAGACCGTCTCGTACTGCGTGTGATCGACGAACCCGCGCTTCGCCCACGGTGAGATCACGATGAACGGAACGCGCGTCCCCGGGCCCCAGCGATCGATCGCCGGCGGCGCGACATGGTCCCAGCGCCCGCCGTTCTCGTCGTACGTGATGATGATCGCGGCGTTCTTCCAATACGCGCTGCTCTGAACGGCTTGCACGAGGCTCGCCACGTGCTGCTGGCCGGCGACCAGCGACGTATAGCCCGGATGCTCGTTGTTCTGGCCGATGGGTTTGATGAACGAGACCGCGGGCAGCGCGCCGTTCCGCAGATCGTCGAGGAAGTTCGTCTCGTCCTGCAAATGCGCAGCTTTGGCCGGCGTACCCTCGGCGAAGCTCGCGTAATATACGAACGGTTGGTGGTGAAACTGGAAATACGGATCGGGGCTCCCGGCGAGCGCAGCTGTCCAGCCGCCCGAGTACCACTTCCATGACACGTTCGCTGCGCTGAGGCGGTCGCCGATCGTGGGATTCGTTTGATTCGGTAGGAGGTTCGCCGCCGCAGCCGGCGGATGCGGGCTGTTCGCCGAGAACGCCGTGTTCACCGCAAAGCCGTCCGGCGTGACGGCGCCGTCCTGCACGATCCGGCCGCTCGGGTCGAGCGTTAGCTGCTTACCGCTCGCGTCCACCATCGCAACGGCGCCGGCCGGTGCGCCGGGAAACGTGGGCGCGCACGCGCAGATCAGGAACTGGTGGTTCAAGAACGAGCCGCCGAACGCGCTGTGAAAGCCGTTATCGGCGAGCGTGTACTGCGCCGCGAGCTGCCCTTCCGGCATGTTCGTCGCGTCGAACGTGCTGAACACCAGCCCCGGATTGTCGCTCCACGACATGAACTTGTCCATCTTGCCGCCGTCGATTTGCGACTGCTCCTGATAGAAGCGGTGCACCATATCGCCGGTGAGCTGCGACGGCTGAATATAATTCAGCGCGGCGTACGGCTGCACCGGTTTGCCCGCGACGCCGGCGAAGTTCGGATCCGGAACGCCGTTGATGAGCGGCTGCGGCAGCGTCGCGATCGGCGCGCCCGAGAGCTTGTCGATCTGCGGCACCGTCGCTGCGCTGTTCGCGAGGCCGTTCGCGCCGGGGAAGCTTCCGTAGAGCGCGTCGAAGCCCCAGTTCTCCTGGTAGATCACGATCACGTTCTTGATCGCGCTTCGCAGCGCTTGGGTCGGGTTCGGCGACGGCGTGGACGCGGGGACCGGCGGTGCGGCCGGTGTCGAGCCACCGCCCGAGCTGCAGCCGGCGCCGAGTGCGATGCAGAGCACCGATGCGGTGATGCGGCATGCGAGGCGAGCGCAACGGCCCGCGTACGGAAAGACCACCGCGACAGATGCTGCGCGGCGGAATCGCGATCCCCCGCGAGGTGGGTCGCGGCGGAGGCGGCGCAGAACCCCGCCGCGATGCGCGCTGTGATCACTGCGGGCGGGCTCGTGGGCGGAGCGTTCGCGGACGCGATCGGAAGCGAGGTGAAAGCCCTGGCCCCGTTCGGCGCGCGCACGATGCTCGACGTCGCGCTGGACGCGTGCGAGGGCGCCGGAATCGACGGTGTCGCGGTGATCGGCGGCCCGGAGGTGCGCGCGCAGATCGGCGCGCGCGAGGAGGGCGGACTCGCGCCCGCGCGCGAGGTGCGCGTGATCGACGCCGCACTCGACGGCGGAACGAACCTGCTGCGCGCGCTCGACGCCTGGCCCGGCGAGCGTTTCGTCTACCTCACCTCCGACATGCCGTTCGCCAGCGCGGCCGGCGTGCGCGATCTCATCGAGCGCAGCGCCGATCTCGCGCTCACGATGGCGCTGGCGGACGTCGACGCCTACGACGCGCGCTTTCCCGGCGCACCCGGGCACAGCGTGGCACTGGGCGGCGAACGCGTCGCGAACGGCAACGCGTTCGTGGTCGCGCCCGCGGCCGTCGTCCCCGCGCGCACGATGGCGACGAAGTTCTTCGACGCGCGCAAGAGCCTGCTGAAGCTCGCGCTGCTGCTCGGCCCGTCGATGTGCCTGCGCTTCGCGACCAAACGGCTCACCATCGCCGACATCGAAGCGTACGGCCGCCGCCGGCTCGGCGTCGCGGTCGGCGCGCTGCGCGGCTGCGATCCCGGGCTGTGCTACGACGTCGACACGCTCGAAGACTACGAGTACGCGCGCACGCGCCTGGAACCCGCGGCGTGAACCCACCACTGCCCGCCGATCCGCGCCGCCTCGGCGCGCTCTGGTTCGGGATCCAAGTCGTGTGGACGGCCGTCCTGGGCGTCGTGCTGCAGGACCGCGTCACCGCGCTTGCGCCGCACGCGGTGAACGATTACGCGGTCATCGCGGCGCTCGGCGCGCTGCTCGCGGCGGTCGTGCAAGTCTGCGCTGGGTTTCTCTCCGACCGCCATCGCGCGCGCTCGGGTCACCGCCGGCTGTTCTATGCGGCCGGCGTCGCGCTCGCGGTACCGGGTATCGTGCTGCTGCCCGTCGCGCCGTCGCTGGCGGGCGTGTGGCTCGCGATGCTGTTGCTGCAGCTCGGGATGAACCTGGCCGCCGGACCGTATCAAGGCATCGTCGGCGACTACATCGAACCCGAACGGATCGGCCGCGCGTCGTCGTGGATGAGCGTGAACCAGTTCTCCGGCAGCATCGTCGGCCTCGTGCTCACCACGCTGCTGCACGGGTGGCCGCTCGGCATCGCGCTCGCCGTGTGTTTGGTCGGCGGCTGGTGGGTGACCGACACGTACGTCGCACGGCTGCCGCGCACGCGCGAAGCCGCGGCGCCGCTGCGCGTGGACGCGAACATGTGGACGGTGCTGATCTCGCGCGCGCTGATCAACGTCGGGTTCTACACGCTGTTCGGGTTTTTGTTCTTCTTCGTCCGCGAGTCGCTCGGCGTCCCCGACCCGCGCACGACGACCGGGGTCTTGTTCCTCGCGTTCACGATCGCCGGCGTCATCGGCGCGGCGTTCGCCGGCAAACCCGCGGACCGCATGGACAAGCGGGTCGTTGTGACGGTCGCATGCGCGGCGATCGCGATCGCCGTCGGCGCGTTCGCCGCCGCGCCGACGTTCGCCGTTGCGCTCGTGTGCGCGATCGGCTCGGGCGCCGCCTGGGGTGCTTTCTTCACCGCCGACTGGGCGATCGCGTACGCGGTGCTGCCGCGCGCGGCGCTCGCGTCCGCGATGGGCGTGTGGAACCTTGCCGCGGCGATCCCGCAGGTGATCGCGCCGGCCATCACCGCGCCGGTGGTGACGACGTTCGACGCACGCAGCGCCGGCTTGGGACCACGCGTCGCACTGATCTGCGTGATCGTGGAGTTCGTCATCGGCACCGCGTGGCTGTGGCGGCTGCGCCTGAACGGCGCGTCCGCGGCCGGGAAGCGCGCGACCTAACCAACGCGTTACGCGAACTCGCGCTCGCGCAGGACCGCATCAGCTCGCCGCGGGATCGATCTCCGCCGTGAGGCGCCGGATCGTGCCGGACGCGAGCAGCCGGCGCACGCGCTCGGCCACGGCGTTGGCAGTGAGTCCGACCGCCTCGCACGCAATGAGCAGCCCGCGCTCGCGCGGTATACTGCGGTTCATGAACAGGTTGCCGGCTTTTGCACGAAGTCTCGCGCTGCTCACGCCGCTCGCGCTCCTCGCCCCAAGCCTTCCCGCGCACGCCGCGGACGATGCGGCGCGCGCCGTCGCGGCAGGCGCCGGCCGCAAGCTCGTGGAGTCGTACGTGTACCCCGCGCGCGCGAACGATGCCGCAGAGGTGCTGCGGCGCAACGCCGCTTCCGGCGCGTACGACGGGCTCAAAGAAGCCGCGCTCGCGACGCGCCTGACGGCGGACATCTACGCCGTCCTGCACGACAAGCACGTGAACCTGCGCTACTCCGCCGAAATCAACCCGCCGGAGCCGAGCGCCGGCGCGACGCCGGGACCCGCCGCCCGCGCCGCCCAACTGAAGCGGATGCGCCAAATCGGCTACGGCCTGGGTCGCGTCGCGCATTTGCCGGGAAACATCGGCTATCTCGACGTGCGCGGTTTCCCCGCTGCCGGCGACGAGCTCGACACGGTGTTCGACGGCGCGGTGAACAGCATCGCGTACTCGGACGCGATCGTCTTGGACTTGCGGCGCAACCACGGCGGCTCGCCGGACTCGATCGCGCGGCTGCTCAGCCATTTTCTCGCGCCCAAGACGCACCTGAACGATTTCGTCGGCCGCGGTGACGGTGACGCGAAGGTAACCGAATCCACCTACACGGCCGCGGTTCCCGGACCGCTTATCACCGCGCCGCTCTACGTCCTCATCTCGAGCGAGACGTTCTCCGGCGGCGAGGAATGCGCGTACGACGTCCAGGCGCTCAAGCGCGGCACGCTGATCGGCGCGGTCACGGGCGGCGGCGCCAATCCCGGCGAGACGCGGCGCATCGACGACCACTTCTTGATCTTCGTGCCGAGCGAGCGCGCGCGCAACCCGATCACGAAGACGAACTGGGAGGGCGTGGGCGTCAAGCCCGACGTCGAGGTGCCGCGCGAGCGCGCACTCATAGCGGCCTACGGGATCGCGGTCGACGCGAAGCTGCGCGATGCGTCGCTCACCGCCGCGCAGCGCGACGGGCTGCAGCAGCTCCGCGCGAAGATCGACACGCTGACGGACGCGGACATACTCGCGCTCTGACCGCGCCGCTACGGCGAGAGGCGCGCGCGCGACCAGCCGTCGTCGCTCCGTTCGTACGCGATGCGGTCGTGCACGCGATTGGGACGGCCCTGCCAGAACTCGAAACGGTCCGGTACGACGCGGTAACCACCCCAGAACGGCGGCCGCGGAACCTCGCCGGGAAACTGCGCTCCGACATCCTCCATCGCGCGACGCAGCGTCTCGGCGTCCGGCACGACGGCGCTCTGGTGCGACGCCCATGCGCTCAGCCGGTGGCCGCGCGGGCGCGTCGCGAAGTACGCGTCGCTCTCGACCTCCAGCACGCGCTCGACCACGCCTTCGATCCGAACCTGCCGCTCGAGCGCGCCCCACCAGAACAGCAGCGCGGCGTAGGGGTGCACGGTGAGCTCCGCGCCTTTGCGGCTCTCGTAGTTCGTGTAGAACACGAAGCCGCGCGAGTCCCACTGCCGCAGCAGAACCACGCGCGCCGACGGCCGGCCGTTCGCGCCGACCGACGCGACGCTCATCGCGTTCGGCTCGATAATCGCCGCCGCGTGCAGCGCGTCTTCGAGCCACACGCGAAACTGCTCGAACGGATCGGAAGCCACCACGCCGATGTCCAGCTCGCCGCGCGAGTAGTGGATGCGCCGGTCGCGAATGTCGTCCATCACGCCGCCTTCGCTTACGGGAACCGGCCGGCGAGCATCCCGCCGCCCAGCGCCAACACGAGCACGACTCCGCCGACAAGCGCGAGGGGCAATGACGCGTCGATGCGCTTGCGCTCGCGCGTCGTGCTGTTCGCCAGCGCCGCAAGGTGCGCGCGCAGCGTGCCCGCGTCGTTTGCGCGCGCGTAGACACCGCGGGCGGCCGACGCGATCTGGCGCAGCGCGTCCTCGTCGATCGTCGCGGCCTGATCCGTGCCGGGCACGAGCTGGCCGCTGTCGTTCGTGCCGATGCCGACGGTGTCGATCTCGATGCCGTTCGCGCCGATCTGTTGCGCGACGCCCTGCGGGTCCACGCCCAAGTTGTTCACGCCGTCGGTGACGAGCACGATCGCGCGGCGGCCCGATGCCGGCAACTGGCGCGCGGCGGTCGCGAGCGCGTCGCCGATCGCCGTGCCGCCGTTGGGCGGCGGAATGCGGCCGATCGCGTCGCGCAGCGCGTCCTTGTCGTCGGTGAGCGGCTGCACGACGCCCGCGCCGCTCGAGAATGCGACGATGCCCAGGCGCGTGCCGTCCGGAACGCCGTCGACGAACGCGCGCACGGCAGCAGCCGCGGCAGCGGCACGCGTCGGATCGACGTCGGTCGCTCGCATCGAGCCCGACGTGTCGACGCAGATCACGACCGCGCCGCCACGAATGGGAACGCTCGCAATGAAACGCGGCCCTGCAAGCGCGGCGCCGAGCGCGAAGATCCCGCCCGCACATGCGAGCGCGAGGACGAGCGCCGGATCGAAGCGCGACTTCGTCGCCGATTCGAAGAACGAGAGATTGCTGTACGCGAGCGCCGACGCCGTCGCACGGCGCGACGCGACGTGCGCGGCCCACAGAAACGCCGCGGCGAGCGCGATGCCGGCGATCAGCCAAAGCGGATGGACGAACGTCATGTCCCGGCCCGGCTCGGGACCTCATTCGGAAAACCAACACGCGCCGGATTCGACGACGATGCCGTCAGGCCGAAGGCGGGATGCGGCGCATTCGAGGAGGATGCAGCCAATCCAAACGCGGCAAGCAGCGACGTCCTTCCGTCGTGCTCGTCGAGTGAACCGGCGCGCCAGCCCGCGTCTTCAAAGCGCGCGCGCAGCACAGCCTCGCGAGCATGCGCGGCAGCGCGGTAACGTGCGCGCGTTCCCGCGCCGGCGAAAACGAGGCGCACGC
>JAQBPK010000019.1 GCA_028287565.1 Vulcanimicrobiota bacterium | reverse complement strand
ACGCCGGCGGCGAGGCCGCCCGCGGCGACGACGGCAAGCGAGGCGCAAACGGCGAGCCCGATGCGTGGGAATGAAGAGTTCACGGTTGTCCTTCAGCGGTGCATGCGGTGCATGGCGCGCGCGTGCGGCGCCAGGTTCGGGCCTTTGCCGAGCTTGTCGACGATGAGCACGTTCGCCATCATCCCCGCGTCCTCGTGATCGAGGATGTGGCAGTGCAGCACGTACTCACCGGTGTAGCGCGAGTAATACGTGCGCAGCTTGACGTCGTAGTTGTTCTCGATGAAGAGCGTGTCGCGGAACACGTGGTAGAG
Organism: Vulcanimicrobiota bacterium; assembly: GCA_028287565.1. Lineage (GTDB taxonomy): Bacteria > Vulcanimicrobiota > Vulcanimicrobiia > Vulcanimicrobiales > Vulcanimicrobiaceae > Vulcanimicrobium. The sequence continues at coordinate 11,127 of JAQBPK010000019.1, read as the reverse complement.
GCCGCAGTACTGGTTCGCGAGCTGGTCCGGGTCGCCCATGACGATCTCGGGTTTGCAGCGCCCGTTCTTGTCGAAGATCGACACGCGCTTGAGGAGCTTGCCGGTATTCGGATCGTAGTACGAGCGGTAGATGTCGATGATCTCGAACGGGTTGACGTGGATGTGGAAGATGTGCGGCTCGCCGGTGTCCAGCGTCGGCACGGGGCTGGGCCCGCTCGTGGTGGTCATCTGCTGCTGCACCTTGACGTCCCAGTCGTCCGTCGTCTCCACCTGCCGGATCAGCACGCCTTGGATCGCGTCGGGATCGTACGACGCGCCGTTCACGGTGAACGCACCGTTGCTGTCGTTGATCTGGAAGTGCGCGTACGGATGGTGGTTGCCCGCCGGCGGCGGCGACAGCTCGACGAACGGCGCCCACGCCGTGAGATTTCCCGCGCGCAGGTTCTGCCGCACCGGCAGCGGCAGCTGCGGGTTCGCGCGGAAGAGCGACTGGGCGACGTACGCGCGTAAGTCGCCGGTCACGGCGTGGCCGCCCGCGACGTGGACCTTCGCGAGCACCTGCGGTATCGAGGGCCCTTGGCCGCCGCCGCCGCCGTTGTTGACGCGCTCGGCGGCCGGCGCGCTCTGGTCGAGCAGACAGTAGTCGCCCGCGTGCGGGAACACCACGAGCACGTCGCTGCGGTAGCCGGGCTGCAGAAAGTTCGACTCGAACGGCGTCGCGGTCGGGAGCGGCGACGGCGCGCCTGCGCGCAGAGCGCGCCGTGACGCGGGGATGGGGAGCGGCACCGAGTGCGGGGGATCGATCGTGTGCACGCTGGTGCGCGTGAGCCCGTCGGTCGCGATCTCGAACTGCGGGACGAGCGTGTTCGCTGTCGCGCTGCACGCCTGCAGGACGATCGGCGCCTGCTGCGCGCGCGTCTTGCCGCGCAGCCGCGCCGCGAGCGTCGTGCGCACCCCGTTCGCGGCGGGCGGCGGGGTCGTGAGCTCGACGATCTGCAGGTTGATCGTGTCGTGGACGCCCGCGTGCAGGAAGCGCCAGCGCTGGATCTCGCCGGCCGGCACGACGATCGTCGGCTGCACGATCCCGTTGATGCTGGTGAAGCGGCCGTTCGTGTCCCAGATCGTCGGCGAGAACAGCTGCGAGTTGAAGTTCTCGACGACGCCTTTGGTGACCGTCGACGGAGACGGCTGCGGGCTGGCCTGCGCGGGATCGCACGTCCACGGCGCGCTCGCAGCGGGCCCGGGCGTCGTGTTGTTGGCGCCGGTCGCCTGATTCGTGGTGTACTGGCCCGCCGTCGTGAGCAGCGCGTCGAACGGCTGCGCGGCGTTGACCGTCACGAAGCAGCCGTAGGCGATCTGCTGCAGTAAGAACGCGGTGTCCTTGAACGGGACGCCCGCGACGTCATGCAGCACCGTGTCGATGTCGGCGTTCCGTGACGGATACGAACGGACTCCGTGAATGATCAGCGGTCCGGCGACGGCGCTGGCGACGTGCACCGCGGTTGAGCCGTGCATGTGCGCGTGGTACCAGAACGTCCCGGCCGGATGGTCTTTGGGAATGTCGACCTTGTACGGCTGCGTGTAGCCGGGCGTCACGCTGAGCAGCACGTTGTCGCTGATCCCGGCGGGCGAGACGTGGAGCCCGTGCATGTGCAAGTTCGTCGTGTTGAAACAGCCCACGCCCGGCGGTAGCTGCAGATATTGCCCTCGCGGATCGCCGTTGCACGTCGGGTCGTCTTTGGACAGCTCGTTGTGCAGCGCGATGTGCAGCGAGTCGCCGGGCAGCGCCTCGATCATCGGCGACGTGAGGCAGCCGTTGTAACTGCGCAGCGTCAGGTCGTCGACGGGCTTATTGGGATCCGACGGGTTGTTGATCTGCGCGGTGACGACGCGCAGACGCAGGTCGAGGAACAGGCTGCGCCCGGTCGCCTCCGTGCGGATGCGTTCCGGACCGGGTTGGCACGCCGCGCTGTTGGGCTGCGGTGCGCCGAGCGTCAGCGCCTTGCCGGGCCGTCCGGACTCGAAGCGCGGGACCGCGGCAAACCCCGGCTCAGGCGCGCTCAGGAGGGCGGCGGGCGTCTGCGGCTGCGCGACCGCGCGCGGGGCCCCGGACGACGCGGCGAAACCGGCGGCCGCGACGAGTGCGAGCGCCGCGGAGAGCGTGAGCGAACGACGTGACATCGACACCCCTGTTCGAAGACGTAGCTTGGCGCCGGTCTTCGCAGGCCGCTCTGGTTACCCCTCGGTCGCTTCAGACGTCGAGCGATCGCACCGATGCGATTCCGCTCACGGCGCGCAGCGCGGTCAGCGTCGCTTCGTCCGCGGGGCGGTCCGTCGACAGCACCATGATCGCGTCGCCGCCGACCGTGTTGCGCGACACCTGCATCGTCGAGATGTTCACGTGCGCGTCGCCCAAGATCGTGCCGACACGGCCGATCATGCCCGGGACGTCGGCATGCTGCGTGAGCAGCATCGCGCCGGCGGGCGTCGCGTCGATCTCGTAACCGTCGAGCTCGACGATCCGCGGCGAGCCGGCGATCGACGTACCGGTGATCGACGTGCCTTCGGCGAGCACGCGCAGCGACGACGCGTACGCGGAGGTGCTCGCGTCGCCGCGCGCGTCGACCACGATGCCGAGCTCGCGCGCGATCGGCTCGGCGTTCACAACCGAGACGCGGCGATCCGTCGTGGCCTGCAGCAAGCCGCTCAAGAACGCGCGCGTCAGCGGCTCCGGCGGAATCCCGGCCAGCGCCCCGCCGAGCACCAGCGCGAAGGCGGGCAAACGCTGCGGCTGCGCGTACTGCGGATAGAACCGCCCGAGACGATATGCGACCTCCAAGAACGGCACGACGCGCTCGGATTCCGGCCCGTCCGGGACGGGCGCGTTCACCGCGCCGCTCGCGGGCGCACCGAGCAGCACGCGCGCGACGTCGTGCGCGAGCTCCCTGGCGATGCGCGCGAGCGCTTCGTACGTCGAGCCGCCGAGGTGCGGCGTCGCGTACACCTTGGGATGGCGGTGCAGCGCCGCGCCCGTGCCGTGCGGCGGCGGCGGCTCTTCCGCGACCACGTCGATCGCCGCGCCCGCCAGCACGTTCGCGTCGAGCGCGTCCAGCAGATCGCGCTCGGCGATCACGCCGCCGCGCGCGCAGTTGATCAGATGCGCGTGGGGCCGCATCAAACACAGCTTGCCGGCGTCGATCATGCCGAGCGTCTGCGGCGTGAGCGGGACGTGCAGCGACACCACGTCGCTCTCGCGCAGCAGCGTGTCGAGATCGACCAGCTTCGCGTCGAACGCGTCCGCACGCGCGGCGCTGACGTAGGGATCGTGCGCGAGGATCGTCATCCCGAACGCCTTCGCGCGCGTCGCGACGTTGCCGCCGATGCGCCCGAGGCCGACAATCCCGAGCGTCTTGCCGTACAGCTCCGTGCCGATGAGTCGCTTGCGGTCCCACACGCCCTCGCGCAGCTGCTGCACGGCGGACGGCGTGCGGCGCGCGAGCGAGAGCATCAGCGCGAACGTCTGCTCGGTCGCGGCGAGCGTGTTCGCGCCCGGCGTGTTGAGGACGACGATGCCCGCGTCGGTCGCGGCGTCGACGTCGATCGCATCGACCCCCACACCGGCGCGCGCCACGACCGCCAGGCGCGGGCCCGCCGCGAGAAGCTCGCGGTCGACCCGCGTCTCGGAGCGCACGATCAGGCCGTCCGCTTGCGCCAGCGCGTCGACGAGATCCGCGCGCGAACGCCCCACCAGCGAGTCGACGTCGATGCCCGCCTCGCGCAGCACGGCGAGCCCGTCTTCCGCGAACGGCTCCGCGACGACGACGCGCGGTCGGGAAAGGCCGCTTCGATCCATCGGGCGTAGTTGCACGCGCTTGTCTCTCCGCCTCACCGGGCCGGTCACGGTTGCGATCGCGTTCGCCGTCCCGCTCGTCGTGCTGCTCGCCTCGGTGCGGACGTCGGTCGGCTACTGGGACACGGGCGATCTGCAAACCGTTGCTTGGATCGCCGGAATACCGTACCCGACCGGGTTTCCGGGCTACGTTATCGTGGGCTGGGTGTGGACGCATCTGCTGCCGCTGGGGTCCGTCGCCGCGCGGCTGAACGCGCTGTCGGCCGTCGCCATTGCGTCCGGCGCCGCGACGGTGGCCGCGATCGCGCTGCTGTTCGAGGTCGTGCCGCTCGTCGCGATCCTCGCCGGCACAACGTTCGCGTTCGCGAACGTCGTGTGGCTGCGCGGCACGTACGCCGACGTCCACCCGCTCGGCTTCGCCGTCGCGTTCGCGGCGGTCGCGCTCGCGGTGCGCTGGGCGCTGCGCGGCGACGCGCGCGCGCTCGCAACGGGCACCATCCTCGCCGGCGCGGCGGTCGCGATCGACAACACCACCGTGCTGATCCTGCTCGGCGGCGTCGTCGCGACGCTCGCGCGCCGCTGGCCGGTGGACGTCGTCGCCCGCTCGGTGGCGATCGCCGCGCTCGTCGTGATCCTCGCTTACGCGTACCTTCCGCTGCGCAGCGCGTACGTCACCGCGCGCCGCATCGACCCGACGCTCGCGCTCGGCATCCCGCCGGGACGCCCGTTCTGGGACGACCATCATCCATCGACGCGCGAGGGATTCCGCTCGCTCGTTGCCGGGACGGAATGGGGCCCGGGCGAGACGCTGGCGGTGCTGTTCACGCCGGCGGTGGTCCGGCGCGCGACGGACCGCTTCGGCACCGAAGTATCCGCGGACGAGCCGCAGGGGCTGCTCGTCGTCGCGCTGATCGGGATGGGGTTCGTGATCGCGCAGGCGCCGCTCGTCGGCCTCGGGCTCGTCCTCGCCGCGATCGTACCCGCGCTGTTCGGCGCGGCGTATCCCGCCGAAGCGGATCCCGAGCGCTACGTGCTCGCGCTGTACGCGGTCACCGCGCTCGGCGTGGCGGTCGCGGCGGATCGCACCGTTCGCGCGTTCGGGCGGCAGAAGCCGGCGCTCGCGCTCGGCATGGTGTGCGCGCTGCTCGCGGTCGTGCCGGTTCGCGACGTCGTGCGCGGGCACGAGCTGTTCGCCTATCGCGACAACCCGGAGGCGAGCGAGCTCGGCGCGCGCGTCGCAGCGGGAACGCGCGACGGTGCGGTCGTCGTCGCGCCGTGGGACTGGGCCACCGCGCTCGCATACCACGCGTACGTCGACCGCGCGCTGGGACGCCGCATCGTCGTCTGCGCGCTGCCGCGCGAACATCTCGAGGAGTACGCGGCGTGGACGCGCGAGCACCAGGTGACGATCGTCTCGGAAGGCGCACCCGATCTGCCGGGATACAGCACCCGCAAGCTCACGAGCGGTTCACCGCAAGTGTACGAGATCGTCAAGCAGTGACGGCACCGGACGCAACGCCGAACAACCCCGAACCGACGCCGAACGTCGCTGAACCGGTGCCTAACGCCGCTGAACCCGCGCCGGACGGCTCTGAACCGACGCCGAACGGCGCTGAACCCACGCAGCCCGCGCGCAGCGCCGGCACGATGAACGCTGTTCTTGTCGGATTGCTCGGCGCGATCGTCGCGTTAGCGTTCGCGCACGGGCGGCACACGCCGTACAACAACTACGTGCTGCTTGCGAGCCAGATGCTGCAGGGGCATCTCTGGATCGATCCGCTGTGGCGTGATGCGTCGATCGACGCCGTGCTGTTCGACGGCCATCGCTACATCGTCAACGATCCCGTGCCCGCGATCCTCATCTTGCCGCTCGTCGCGCTGACCGGACTGTACGCGAACCAGACGCTGCTCGCGTGTCTGCTGTGCGGGGTCGCGGTCGGCGCGGCTTGGGCGCTGCTCGAACGAATCGGCGTGACGCGACGCGTCGCGATCTGGCTCGTCGTGTTCTTTCTCGCGGGGACCGACCTGCTGTGGTGCTCGATGCTCGGCGACGTGTGGTTCATCGCGCAAACGTCGGCCGTCGCGTTCGCGATGCTCGCGCTGTGCGAGCTGGCGGGGAAGCGGCGCGGCTGGCTCGTCGCGGCGTGGTTCGCGCTCGCGCTCGGCTCGCGCTTCACGCTGGTGATGGCGCTGCCCGTGATCCTGTGGTGGGTGTGGGACGGATTTCTCGTGCCCGAGCGCAGGCCGCGCAGCGCGCGCTCGTTCCTGCTCACGCTGTTGCCGTTCTTCGCGCTGTGGGTCGCGTACAATCTCGCGCGCTGGCACGTGCCGTGGGACGCCGGGCACACGATCTTCTACCACCAGGACCCGTACATGGGATCGGTGACCGGTTCGCCGTTCGGGCTTGCGAACGTGCCGGTGGAGCTGTTCTCGTTCTTCATCGTCGCGCCGGCGCTGCACCCGCAGTTTCCGTACATCGAACCGCTCGTGTTCGGCACCGCGCTGGCGTTCACGAGCCCCGCGCTGGTGCTCGCGTTCTTCGCGCGCGAGCCGCGCCGGCTCGTGGTGTCGCTGTGGGCCGCGACGCTGCTCGTCGCCGGGCCGTCGCTGCTCTATTACGCAAACGGCGGCTCGCAGTTCGGCATGCGGCACGCGCTCGATTTCGTTCCGTTCGTCCTCGTGCTGATGGGACTTGCGGCCCGGTCTAATCTGTGGCCCCCAATTTGGCGGGCGGGACAGGTGCTGATCGCATGGAGCGCCCTCGCCGGATTGTACGGATGCTGGTACTGGAACACGTTCCTGCGTCCCGGCATGCTGTGACCCGCGTCCGACCGGCGCCGCGCACGGTAGCGGCTCGTGCTTCGTGGGTACACGAAGAGCCGGAACTCAGTCTTGAGGGAGAGTCACGAATGGAAGAACGCAACATCTCGGTCGACCGCGAGAACGGGGGGTCCCTCGCGACCTTCAGCTTGGTGGCGGTGATCGTGGTCGTCGCGCTGATCGCGCTCTTCGTGTGGCAGCCTTGGAACTCGACGAGCACGTCGCAGACGAACGGCACGAACACGACGACGAGCACGGGCACGAACCCGGGCACGAGCGGAAACACGACGTCGGGTTCGTCGACCACCACGACGACGACGACGGGCGGTACGAAGTAATGGACCGCCGCGACGACGACACCGTTCGCCGGACGGTCGACACGATCAAGGGCGACACGCACGACGTGCTCGACGAAGGCAAAGAGCGCGTGAAAGCGGGCGCCGAGAAAGCAAAGCGCGCCGTCGAGGGCGACTACGACAAGACCAAGCGCGACGTGCGCGACGAGGGAGTGTAGCACATGGGTGGCATAATCTGGACGCTGGTCGTCCTGCTCTTCGTCTTCTGGCTGCTGGGATTCGTCGCCCACGTGGGCGGCGGCCTGATCCACCTGCTGCTGGTGCTCGCGGTGATCGTCGCCGCATTCAACCTGCTGACGGGTCGCGGTCGAACGACGGTCTGAGCGCGGCGCGCAGATCGGAGTGCTCTGAAGACATCGCCCAAACCGCTCGCCGAGTACGTTCGCAAACGCGACTTCTCGGCGACGCCGGAACCCAAAGGCGACACGCGCAAGCGGGCTTCTACCAAGAAGCTCCGCTTCGTCGTGCAAGAGCACCGCGCGACGCGATTGCACTGGGACTTCCGGCTCGAAGTCGGCGGCGTCATGCCGTCGTGGGCGATCACCAAAGGCCCGACCATGGTCGCCGGCGAGAAGCGGCTCGCGATGAAGACGGAAGACCACCCGATGGACTACCGCACGTTCGAAGGCATCATCCCGGACGGCAATTACGGCGCCGGCGAGGTGATCGTGTGGGACGAGGGCTTTTACGACCTCTTCGAAGGCACCGATCCCGCCGAGCAGATCGCGAAGGGCAAGCTCAAGATCGTGCTCGCCGGCCACAAGCTCAAAGGCCTCTTCACGCTGGTGAAGATGAAGCCGCGCGAAGGCGAGCGCGGCGAGCCGTGGCTGGTGTTCAAGGACCACGACGACTACGAAGACCCGGCGTGGACGATCGAAGGCAACGCGAAGAGCGTCAAGAGCGGCATGACGCTCGCGCAGCTGCAGCAGAAGCGCAAGGACGCGCCGATCTGGAAGAGCAACCGCGCGTCGTCGGCCGACGGCACCGCGGTCAAACGCGCAGCGCGCGCGAAAGCGGCGCACGCGGATCCGATCCCGCGCGACGTGAAGCCGATGCTGACCACGCTGGTCGACGGCCCGTTCGACGACGACCGCTGGCTGTTCGAGCTCAAATGGGACGGCTACCGCGCCATCGCCGTGGTGGAAAAAGACGCCGTCACGCTGACGTCGCGCCGCGGTCTCGACATGCTGCACCAGTTCCGGGAGATGAAGGACCTCGCCGGCGCATTCCGCTCGATCCCCGTCGTGGTCGACGGCGAGCTGTGCGTGCTCGACGCGCAAGGCCGGCCGGATTTCCAGGCGCTGCAATCGCGCGACAAACCCGAAGCGCGCGGGATGAAACGGCGCAAACCCTCGCCGGTGACGTTCGTCGTGTTCGACCTGCTGTACGCCGACGGCCGCGATCTGCGCGAGCGCCCGCTCGAGGAGCGCAAACGACTGCTCGAGTCGATCATCGTTCCGGAGCGCGGCGTGCTGTACTCCGGGCACGTGATCGGCAAGGGCAACGATCTCTTCGCGCTAGCCGAGCAGCGCGGTCTCGAAGGGATCGTCGGCAAGGTTCGCACGTCGCCGTACCGCTCGATCCGCTCGCGCGAGTGGGTGAAGATCAAGGCGAAGAAACGCCAGGAGTTCGTGATCGGCGGCTGGACCGAACCGCGCGGCAGCCGCAAGGAGTTCGGCTCGCTGCTCGTCGGCTACTACGACGGCGACGCGTTCGTCTATGCCGGCCACGTCGGCACGGGCTTCGATGGCAAGCGGCTCACCGAGCTGATGAAAAAGCTGAAGCCGCTCGAGCGTAAGACGTCGCCGTTCGTCAACACCCCCAAACCGAACACGCCCGCGCACTGGGTGAAACCGGAGCTCGTGGCGGAGATCGAGTTCGCGGAGTGGACGCGCGAAGGCATCTTGCGCCAGCCGGTGTTCGTCGGTCTGCGCACCGACAAAGACCCCAAAACCGTGGTGCGCGAACGCGAAGTCCACGCGGACCCCGACGCATGACGCCGTAATGGCCGCGAAAAAGTCGGAGACCACCGTCGACATCGGCGGCCGTACGGTCAAGCTCACCAATCAGGATAAAGTCCTGTTCCCCGCGGACGGCTACACCAAGGGCGATCTGGTCGCGTACTACCGCGCGGTCGCGCCGGTGACCTTGCCGTATCTGCGCGACAACCCGGTGACGATGGAGCGCTTCCCCGACGGCATCAGCGTGCCGCGCGGTATTTGGGAGAAGCAGATGCCGCGCTACACGCCCGAATGGGTGTCGCGCGCGACGATCCCGCCGTCTACCGGCGAGCCGCGCGACGTCACGTACGTCGTCGTGAACGACGAAGCGTCGCTCGTGTGGGTCGCGAACCTGGCGGCGATCACGCTGCACATCTGGTACTCGCACGTCCCGGCCATCGACGTCCCGGACGTGATCCTGTTCGACCTCGATCCCGGCGAGACGTGCCCGCTGGCGCGGCTGGCGCGGGTCGCGCTGGCCTTCCGCGAGGAGCTGGACAACATCGGCATCCGCGCGTACGTGAAGACGACCGGCGGGATGGGCCTCCACGTGATCGTCCCGCTCGAGCCGCGCTACGACTACGACATCGCCAAGGGCGTCTCCGAGCTGGTCGCACGACGCATCAACAGCGTGCTGCCCAAGGACACGACGCTGGAGCGCACGATATCGCGCCGGCCGGAGGACCTCGTCTACTTGGATTGGGTGCAAGTGGGCAAGGGGAAAACCTATGTCGCGCCGTTCACCGTGCGGGCACGGGACGGGGCCCCGGTGTCGATGCCGCTGGCATGGCGGGAGGTCGAGGCGATGCGCCGCAAGCGCGCCCCCGAGACCACCGCCGAGATGCGGCGGTGGACGATCGCGAACGTGCCCAGGCTCGTCGCGAAGACCGGGGATCCGTGGCGCAACGAGGGGTGGATACCCCAATCGCTCGAAAGCGCGATGGCACGCGCTCGCCCGCTCTGGGGAGTCTAGGCTTCGGACTGATGTCCGAACCCGCCGCGACGGCGGTCGGGAGACGACCGCCATCGCAAATCGGAGAGTTAGAACCACAATGGCAGCACACGCGATCTGGTCCGGCGCCATCAACTTCGGACTCGTCACCATCCCCGTGAAGCTCTTCACGGCGGTTCGCACCAACGACTTGCGCTTCAACTTCCTGCACAAGAAGGACCAGGGCCGCATCTACAACGAGCGGCGCTGCAGCGTCTGCGGCGAGAAGGTGGAGTACGCCGACCTCGTGCGCGGCTACGAGTACGAGAAAGGCCACTACGTCACGGTCACGGACGACGACCTCAAAGCCGTCCGGCCCGAAGCGACGCAGTCGGTGCAGATCGTCGAGTTCGTCGAGCTCGACCAGATCAACCCGATGTACTTCGACACGCCGTACTATCTCGAGCCGGAGAAGAAAGGCCGCCACGCCTACGCGCTGCTGCGCGACGCGCTCATTGACTCCGGCCGCGTCGCGATCGCGAGCGTGGTGATCCGCTCGCGCGAGCACATCGCGGCCGTGAAGCCCAACGGAGAGGCGCTCGTGCTGGAGCTGATGCACTTCGAGGACGAGCTGGTCGACCAGAAGAGCTTCGACTTCCCGGCGCTCAACGAGAAGGTCGCCGACGCGGAGAAGAAGGTCGCGAAGATGCTCATCGACACGATGAGCGCGGAGAAGTTCGAGCCGGAGAAGTTCCACGACAAGTACCGCGAGGACGTGCTCGCGATGATCGAGGCGCGCGCCAACGGCGAGGACGTGGAGAAGCCCGAAGTCCACAAGCCGGCCGCGACCAACGTCGTCAACCTGATGGACGTCCTCCAGCGCTCGATCGAGCAGTCGAAGGCGAACCGCAGCCGGGGCAGCGTCGCGCGCGACGACGTAGAAGCCGAGGAGAAGCCGGGCAAAAAGACGGGCGCCCGCAAGAAATCAGCCGCCGCCGCCAAGCCCAAGCGCAAGAAGACTGCGGCTTAGCCGGCGTCGATCCCGCTGCCGCGCGCACCGCTGCTCGGCAGCGTCGCGCATGCGGCACCGAAGGTCCGGTCGAGCTCGGGATCGGGGGTGTCGTTGTCGTACAGCGGGTCGCTGTCGCTCTACTCCGTCGCGCCCAACCG
>JAQBPK010000011.1 GCA_028287565.1 Vulcanimicrobiota bacterium | reverse complement strand
GGTACCGCGAGTCCGCCGGCCGCGAGCTCGGCGAGCGCGCGACGATCCGCGCCCGGCTGCGCGACGGCGATCCCGGCACGCTGCTCGAGGTGCGCTACCAGCCGATCTTCGACGCGCGCACCGGTGCGCCGTGCGCGGTCAGCGCGGCGCCGGCGTGGCGGGATCCCGCGCCCGCGTTCCCGGAGTCGCCCCTCGCTTATCTCATCGGAGAGCCGGATCGCGGCGCGCGCGAGGCGCTCGAGCGCTGGACGATCGCGGCCGCGGCGACGGCGCACCGGACGTGGCGCGCGGCCGGCATCGAGCTGGACGTCTACCTGGCATTCGCGACGGCGACCGACGCGGTGATCGACGCGGTCGCATCCGGCTTCGGCGCCGACGACGCGATGCGCGGCCTCTTCGCGGAGATCGTCGCGCCGGACGGCGTGGGTTCGGGCGCGCTCGAGTCGTTCGCGCGCCGGCTCCACGCGCTGGGGGCGCGGGTCGGCGTCGCGGCGGCGCGCACGTCGCGCGCCCCGTTCGACGGCGAGCACGGCCTGCTCGATTTCGTCACGGTCGACGGCTCGCACGACGTGCGCACGCTGGCCGAGCTCGCGCTGGCGTCCGTCTTCGCGCCCGTCGTGATCGTCAGCGGCGTCGACGACCGAGAGAGGGGCCGCCGGCTCGGCCGGGCCGGGGCGAGCGCCCTATGGGGCCAGGGACTTGCCGCCCCCATGGGTTTGCCGGAGCTCGTCCGGTGGGCAAGTGAGCAGCGAGGCTGGGTCGGACGGTGAGTACGACGCTCGGCCCTCTCCGGGCGGGGAGATTTTCGGTGCATCACGGCGTGGCAACGGGCACGTCGCCGTTGAGGCTGGAACTTCCATACCCGAGGACGCTTGCATGATGACGCCTGAACGGCGACGGGAACATACGGAGACGGACGGCCTCGCGGAGCTTTTCCACGCGGCCGTCGAATCGCGCCGTTCGTCGCAAGAGCTTATGCAGGTCATCCTCGCCGGAGCGCTTCCGCTGGCCGGCGCGGACGTCGCCCTCATTTGCGAGGCGGACGGTTCGCTGCTTTCGTTCGCCGCGGCCGAGGGCGTCGATGACGAGACCGCGCGCGCGCTCGCGGTGGAAGCCTCCCACGTTCCGCTGCGCGAGAGCATCGACGACGACCGCTACGTGGCGCGCCTCACCGCGACCGCGCCGTACTACTTCGCGATGCGCTGGGCGCGCGGCCGGTCGTCCAACCACGACGTCGCGCGCGCGGTCGCCGGCGCGGTCGCGCGGCTGCTGCTGCGCACGGACGAAGATCCCGAGCCGATCCGCGATGGTGCGATCGACCCGCTCACCGAGCTGCCCTCGCGCACGTCCACGCTGCGCCACCTCGACAACGTTCTCGCGGCGGCCCAGCGCGGCGGCGGGCGCGTCGGCGTGCTGTTCATCGACCTCGACGGCTTCAAGGCGATCAACGACACGTTCGGGCACGCGGTCGGGGATCAGACGCTGATCGAGGCCGCGCGGCGCATGAAAGAAAGCGTTCGCCGCAACGACTTTGTCGGGCGTTTGGGCGGCGACGAGTTCGTCGCGATCCTCACCGTCGTGGACGACGAGCTCGAGATGGTCGAGGCCGCGCAGCGCTTTCTCGAGCGCGTGCTCATCGAGGTACAGGAAGGCGGCTTCACGAGCCTGGTGCGCGCGAGCATCGGGATCGCCGTCTCACCCGACGACGGCCTCACGCCCGAGCAGCTGCTGCAGCACGCCGACGAGGCGCTCTACGCCGCCAAAGAGAGCGGCGGAAACAGCGTGCGCTGGTACCGCGACGGCGTCAGCCAGGAAGTGCGCGCGCGGCGCGAGTTCCGCGAACGCCTGCGCGACGCGACGTTCGAGCGCGACTTCATGCTGTGTTATCAGCCGATCGTCTCGACGTCGACGATGCGCGTCGTCGGCGCGGAAGCGCTGGTGCGCTGGCGGCACCCGTCGCGCGGCTGGCTGACGCCGCGCACCTTTCTCGATTTCAAAGGCGGCGCGATGGCATCGTCCGCGCTCGACGTGAAAGTCGTGCGCGCGGTCGCCGACACGATGCGCGCGACGCACGAGCGCCTCGACGTGCGGATCCACGTCAACATCTCGAACGCCAACTCGACGGTGTGGTCGGAGCTCGAGGGCCTGATCCGCGACATCGAGGATGCGCCCAACCGGCTCGCGCTCGAAGTGCGCGAGGCGACGATGCTCGCGGACAGCGACGCGGGCGGCTCGTTCTTGCGCCACGCGCGCCGGATCGGCGTGCCGCTGGGTCTGGACGGCTTCGGCGCAACGCCGACGTCGCTCACCGCGATGGCGTCGCTCCCGCTCGACTTCATCAAGGTCGACCGCCGCGTCACCAACCCAATGGCCGGCGACGGCCAGTGGAAGCGCGTCGCGCGCGCGGCGATCGGCATCGCGCAGACGCTGCAGATCCGCACCATCGCCGACGGCGTCGAAGACCGCGAGCAGGCGAAGTGGCTCGTCGCGAACGGCGTCGAACAGATGCAGGGCTATTTGATCGCGCAGCCGATGACCGCGCCCGACTTCACCGACTGGCTGCGGTCCGCTCGCGCCGGCGTTCGTGAGCCATGGTAGCGTAATCCAGAGGTAAAGTCTTCGCACGTAGGGACGAAAGACTCACTCTGATTTAGGGAGTATTTCCCAAAATCAATAGCTCGCTTGGCTGGTGTTCGGCCCTTCCCGTTGCGAAACGAGAGAAGAACGTCACAATCTGGAGCGACTCAATGACCGGTGGGGCCATTCTACATGGAGACCCTCGATTTTCCGTGCACGACGAGCACTCGCCGGGCGCGCTCGGGTACGCCGCGGAAGTCTTCGCCGCGATCGCCGGTGCGGAAAGTTACGCGGTCCGCTCGTACGTAGCGGGCGCGCCGTCGCCGCGCGCGTGCGATGAGGGCGAGCGCGAATTGGCGTCGCTGCTGCGGGATCTCCAGCTGCGCGACGAGGTGCTGCCCGCACTGGTCGTGCGCAGCCGCACCGGCGGTGCGATGTTCCTGGTGTTCGGGCGCCACGGCGGCCCGGTCGCGGTCATCCGCCTGGACGTGGACGGCGCGCGCGGATTTCGCCCGGCGCAGATCGCCGAGACGCGCCGCTTCCTCGACGAGCACGGCGCGGCGATCACGCACTGGATCGTGGACGGAGCCGCGCCGCAGTGGCAGCGCAGCAGCGCGCCCGTGATGTTCGTGATCGACGAGCACCTGCGCCCGGTCCTCGCCGAGGAATCCGGCGCGGACGACTCGCCGCTGCACGCGCTCTACCGCCCGCGCAACGGCCACGCGCCGCCGCTGCTCGCCGACACGCTCGCGCAGCTGATCGCCGAGCTCGAGACGTCGCCGCGCGGCGCCGCGGTGTCGCGCGCCCTGCCGTTCGCGTTCGTGCGCCTCGCGCGCCTGGCCGGCGGAGCGGCACCGTTCTTCCTCGTGTCGGTCGAACCGGCGCGCCGCCGCGCGACGGTATTGCGCGCGATGACGCGCTACGGTCTGAGCCGGCGCGAAGGCCAAGTCCTCGGCGAAGTGCTGCGCGGCGCATCCAGCACGGAAATCGGCGAGTCGCTCTCGATCTCGGGCAGCACCGCAACGTTCCACCTCAAACAGCTCTTGCGCAAGACGAGCTCGCGCAACCGCACGGAACTCACGGCCCGCGTGCTGGGCTGGGAAGGCGCGTAAACCGCTAGCCCTTGCCGAGTTCCCACCCGCGCGTGATAGAGCGGGCATGACAACATTGCACGTCATCGAACCCGTCTTCATGGAAATGCGGTACGCCGTCGTCCTTGAACCGGAAGCCGAAGGTGGCTTCAGCGTAAGCGTTCCTGCGCTGCCCGAAGCGCATACGCAAGGTGAGACCGTCGAGGAAGCGCTCGCGAATGCGCGCGAGGTCGTCCTCGCGGTCATCATGGACCGCGGCGCGCACGGCGAGGCAATACGTCCGTCCGATGCCGACGGAGTGCTGTTGGAACGCGTGACCGTCGCGCTGCCGCCGGCAACCGGTTTCACCAGCGCATAGCGGCAGGTACGTCGTGAGCGTCAAGTTCCCGGTCGTCGAAGGCGGCCGGCTGGTGCGTGCGCTCGAGCGCGCCGGATTCTCGGTGTCGACCGTTGTCGGCTCGCATCATGTGATGCGTCATGCCGACGGGCGAAGACGTCCGTTCCCGTGCATGCCGGAAAGGCCGTGAAACGCGGAACGCTAGCAGCAATTCTCGCGGACGTCGGCATGTCGGCCGACGACTTGCGGCGGTTGCTGTGATGCGCTATGCGAGGGAGAGGCGGTCGACGCGGCCGGCGAGGCGCCAGGCCGCGAACATGATGAGCAGCGCTGCTTCGGTGAACGCTGTTGCCGTGCCGGTCAGCGTGCCCGCGATGAACGGGGAGGTGAAGATTACCGACGCGATCACGCCCGCGACCACCGCCGGTGCGACGAGCGCGAACGAGATGAGCGCGCGCAGCAATACCGCGGGACCGCGCTGGTCGATCTGGTTCGGGAGCAGCGCGAACACGGCCAGGCCGACGGCGCGCGTCAGCGCCAGAAGGCCGGCGGCACCCGCGAACACGACGAGCGGCGCGTGCACGTCGCCGCTGACCGCGATATAGCCGGCGACCGCGAGGCCTACGAGAACGGCGTCGCGCCAGAATGCGCCGAACGTCCAGGCGGCGAGGCGCGCGGCCAGCGAGACGTCGCCCAGCCAGAACAGCGGCATCCGCAGGGCGGGAGCGAGCCGCACGCCCGTGGTGGACGCGACCGCGATCGCGAGGCCGGGCAGCGTTCCGACCAGGATGCCGAACGTGAGCTCCGGGCTCTGGCGCGCGAACGCGGCGAACGCGGCGCCGCCGATCAGCGCGAGCGCGGCGACGATCGCCGTGATCGCCGGCGAGATGCGCCGCGTGAACATCAGCGCGTCGACCCACAAGAACGCGAGCGCGCCGCGCAGGCTCGTGCCCGCCGTGCTGCGCACCGCTTTCGCATGCGGTTTGGCGGCGTCCGCGTCGCGCGCGCCGCGCCGCGTGCGAACACGCATGCGCCATTCGAGATTGGCGAGCGAGATCGTGTAGAGCTCGGGAAACGCGTCGCGCGCCGCGAGCGCGAACGCCGCGGTGGCGCACGCCGCGACCGCGAGCGGGATGGCGATCCACCGCAAATCGCCCGCCGCGAGCGCGGTGAGGATGACGCCGGGATGAACGTCGGGCGCGCGGCGCAGCAGCGCGGCCGTCGCGGGGATCTGCA
>JAQBPK010000394.1 GCA_028287565.1 Vulcanimicrobiota bacterium | reverse complement strand
CCTTCTGCTTCTCCAACAGTTTGCGCTTGCGCGTGATGTCGCCGCCGTAGCACTTCGCCAGGACATTCTTGCGCATCGCGCTCACCGTCTCGCGCGCGACGATCTTGCCGCCGATCGCCGCCTGGATCGGTACGTCGAACATCTGGCGCGGGATCAGCTCCTTGAGCTTCTCCACCAGCGCGCGCCCGCGCGACGCCGCTTTCTCCCGCGCCACGATGAACGACAACGCGTCCACGGGCTCCGCGTTCAGCAGAATCTCCAGCTTGACGAGATCGCCTTCCTTGTAGCCCGTCACCTCGTAGTCCAGCGACGCGTAGCCTTTCGTGCGCGACTTGAGCTGGTCGAAGTAGTCGACGATCACCTCGATGAGCGGAACGTCGTACGTCAGGATCACGCGGCCGTCGTGCAGGTATTCCATGTTGCCGAGCGTGCCGCGCTTGTTCTGCGTGAGCTCCATGATCGTCCCGACGTACTCCGGCGGCGTGATCACCGTCGCCTTGACGTACGGCTCTTCCATCAGCGCGATCTTGTCGCGCGCCGGAAGCTTCGCCGGGTTGTCGATGTTGTCGACGGAACCGTCGGTCATCGTCACGCGGAAGACGACGGACGGCGACGTCGCGATCAGATCGAGGCTGTAGTTGCGCTCGAGCCGCTCCTGCACGATCTCCATGTGCAAGAGTCCCAGGAAACCGCAGCGGAACCCGAACCCCAGCGCGATCGACGACTCCGGCTCGAAGTGCAGCGCCGAGTCGTTCAGCGACAGCTTCTCGAGCGCGTCGCGCAGCTCCGACACCTCCACCCCTTCGTTGGGATAGAGGCCGCAGTACACCATCGGCACGATCGGCTTGTAGCCGGGCAGCGCCTCCGCAGCGGGATCGTCCGCCAAGGTGATCGTGTCGCCGACGTCCATGTCGCCCAGCGACTTGATGTTCGCGATCACGTAGCCCACGTTGCCGACGGCGAGCGAGCCGGTCTTGCGCATCTCCGGCTTGAACACGCCGACCTCGGTCGCTTCGTACACGCGCCGGTGCGCCATCGACATGAACCGCGAACCGGCCCGCAACTCCCCGTCGACGATGCGCACGTACGCGACGACGCCGCGGTACGTGTCGAACTGCGCGTCGAACACCAGCCCGCGCAGCTTGTCCTCACGGCCCTTCGGCGGCGGCACGCGCATCACGATGGCCTCGAGGATCTCCTCGATCCCGATCCCCTCTTTCGCCGAAGCGGGAATCGCCTCGTCGGCCTCGATGACGAGCAGCTCCTCGATCTCCGCCTTCACGCGCGGCACGTCCGCCGCCGGCAAGTCGATCTTGTTGATCACCGGGATGATCGTCAGGTTCTGCGCCAGCGCGAGGTGATAGTTCGCGAGCGTCTGCGCCTCGATGCCTTGCGCCGCGTCGATCACCAGCAGCGCGCCCTCGCACGCCGCCAGCGAGCGCGACACCTCCGACGAGAAGTCGACGTGGCCCGGCGTGTCGATGAAGTTGAGCTCGTACGTCTGGCCGTCGTGCGCGGTGTACGTCAGCGTGACGGGATGCATCTTGATCGTGATCCCGCGCTCGCGCTCGAGGTCCATCGCATCGAGCAGCTGCTCCTCCATCTCGCGGTGCTCGACAGTTTTGGTGAACTCGAGCAGGCGGTCGGACAGCGTCGTCTTGCCGTGGTCGATGTGCGCAATGATGCAGAAGTTGCGCACGTGCGCCGGGCCGCGCGTCGCGACGGCCGATTCGCGCTGGATCAAGGAATCACGCGGAGCACCGACCGCTCGCTATCGTATCGGCGATCATGCGCATCACGAACTGGAGGACGATGAAGACGACGAGGAACGACAAATCGAGCCCGCCCAGCGGCGGGATGATGCGGCGGATCGGAACGAGCACCGGCTCGATCACCATCGCAAGGTAATCGGTCCAGCGCCCGCGCAGGCTGGGCACCCACGACACGACGGCATAGACCAGCATGAGCAGCAGATACAGGCCGAAGAGCTTGGAGAGAACGTCCCAGACGACACACGGTAACATGGACCGCTATACGCCGGACGGGTCGGGAAGTGTCGCGAGCACTTTTTCGGGCACGCCGTTGAGGAACGGCTGCGGGTCGACGGGGTTGCCGGCGTACATCACCTGGTAGTGCAGGTGCGGTCCGGTCGACTCGCCGGTCGACCCGACGTACGCGATCGGCGCGCCCTTGGTCACGCGCTGGCCGGCCGTTACCGCGATGCGCGAGAGGTGCGCGTACCAGGTGTGGTAGCCGTTGCCGTGGTCGATGTCGACCTTGTTCCCGAAGCCGCCGTCCCAGCCGGCGCTCGCGACCGTGCCGGCCGCCGCCGCGCGCACCATGTCGCCGTAGTTCGCCTCGAGATCGATCCCTTTGTGGAACTCGGGCCAGGGGTTCGTGCGCCAGCCGAACGACGCCGCGATCCCGCCGCCGACCGGGTTGAGCGATGGAATCGACGCGATCATGCGCTCGCGCGCCATTGACGCCGCGCGGCGCAGGTTGAGCACGCGCATCGCGACGCGCTGGAGCCGCTGCGCGTCCTCGCGCGTGGCCGCCGACGCCCGCGCCAGCGTGCGCAGGCGCTCTTGCACGGCGGCGAAGTCGGCCCGCCGCATGACGTCCCGTGACGGGACGAACGAATGCTGCTTGCGCGTGCCGTGATCCGCGCCGATGAGGCGCTTGATCTCCGCGTTCTCGCGCTGCACAGCCTTGAGCTGGCCGGCGAGCTCGTCGGCCTGCTTGTCGATCGTCTGCAGCTTCGTCTGCTGCTCGGAGGTGAGCGCTTGCAGCGCGCGCACGTTGGACTCCGCGTTGCGCAGCTGCCAGGAGTGGAAGAACACGAGCGCCAGCGACACGGTCAGCAGCGCCGCGCCGAGCATCGCGACGTGGCGGCGCGTGAACGCCATCTTGTAGACGTTGTAACCGCCGGGCGGGATGATCTTGACGAGGAACGTCTTGCGCGCTTCGTTCACGTTGCCGCGGCCCTCGCTTTGGCGATCGCGGCGAGCTCTTCTTCCGAGGAGTCGGCCGCGGGCTTGAACCCCGCCACGGCCTTGCCGTACGTGCGGGTGTCCTCGCGCGAGTAGATGCTGCTCAGCACGACGCCGTCGCCCTCGCGCGTGAGCAGCGCGAGCGCGTACGAGAGGTCGGATCCGACGTCGCTGAACGCGTTGTAGCGCACGAACCCGATGCGCGGCACCTCGGTGCGCGCGATCTTCTCGAGCGCGTCGATGCGCCGCAACTCCGCCTCGCGCGCGGCGGCGCTCGCCGCGGCATCGCGCTCGAGCGCGCCGAGCCGGTCGGTGGCGCGAGACGCGCCGCCGCCGAGAACTCCGTCGTGCGTGTCGACGGTCGCTTGCAGCTTACGCGCGCGCGGCGCCGCGACGAGCAGGTGGTACCCGAGCGTCACGACCAGCGCGCTCGCCAACCCGGCAAGCACCGCCGTTAAAAAGTACTGTTGCATTGCAAAGAAAACGCCAGGACGAGGGCCAGGTGGCTCGCGGCACACGATAGGAGTCCGCTTACCGTTGCTCCCTTCCGGGCCTGGCGGGGTTCACGGATTACCGTTGCGCGAGGCCCAACCCTCGTCGAGGCTAGGCTACTATACCGGTCTCGCGCCTCTTCGGCAACCTCAAGACCCGGTTTTGACGAACCCCGCGGGCACCGAGAACACGCCGGCATCGGCCGGACCGAGCGTGCGCAAGTTGCCGCGCTCGGTGAGGAACCCGACCCCGCTCGGCGCCGCGCCGGGCGCGGGCGTCGGGGCGTTCGCGGCCGCGAAGGTCACCAGCGAGTACAGCGCGAGCCGGTTCCCGGGCGGCGTCGGACCGGTACGGCTGGCCGTGAACGTGGGCCGGCAGCCGCCGCTCCCGCTCGGGGTCACGGCTTCGGTGGCGGTCGTCGGGACCGGCGCGCGCCGCACCGGGCACGAGTTCACCGTCGGCCGCGCGATGGCGGGAAGGTACTGGACCGTCTCGATCGTCGCGCCCCCGTCGCGGCAGCTCCCGGTCGACTGGCTCATCGCGAACGTCGTCGCGGTGTGGTAGCCCGTCGTCGGGACGTTCTCGATCCGCTGCGGCCCCAGACCCCGGGTCGCCTCGGTGAGGCTCACGACCGCGGTGCCGGGCTGCGCCGGGTCGGCGGGCTGCGACCGACCGCGCCCGCGCGGGGCAGCAGGCGCCGCCGTCGGCACCGGCTCGGACGCCGGATCGTACATGGTATAGGTCTTCGCGGCCAGGTCGAGGCGGATGACCTGCCCGGCGTCGCACTTGCGGATCGTCGCGGTCTGTGCCGTTACGTCCTCGACCCGCTCCCAGCCGTTCCAGTACGCGTACCGCATCTGGTGCGGCGTGAGGAAATTGCGCGCCATCGCGCCGAGCGCGCCGAACTGCGCCCCCAGCGAGGCCGACACGGCGTTCTCGACCGCGTTCGAGATCACGTTGCCGGCGACCGCGCCCGCCACGTCGCCCGCGCCGCCGCCGCCCGCCAGCACCGCGCCGATATTGCCGAGGCTGATGCCCTTCTTCTTCGGCGCGGGCGTGGGGGAGGCCGCGACGGCCTGCCCGGAGCTGAGCGCGGCGAGGTCGGCCTGGAAGTTCCCGGGCGGCGGCGGCGTCGCGTTGACGACCACGCGCACGATCTCGTCGTACGCGATCCCCGGCGGCGGCGCGGCCGACGGAACGGCCGGCGCGATGAGGGCGGCGAAAGCGAGCGCGGCACCCGCGCGGAGCAGCGAACGAAGCATCTCGCCAAGTGCGTCGACCGGCCGCGCCGGCCCTCCGCGAAAGCCCGGGCTGCCGGGGCGAACACCTGGACGGAACGCCGCCACCCCTCACGAACGTAGACGGAGCAATGAACTCCGTATTCTCGCGTAGCTCGGCTGCCGTCCTAGGTGCCGCGCTCTTGGCTACGCTGCCCATCGCGTCGCCGGCGAAGCCGGCCGCGTCCGTCCTCGCGGTCGACTGGTCGCTCACCCCAACGCAAATCGCCGCGTCCTGCAAGACCTCGGTGGCAACGCTGAAGCGCCGCATCGACACGCTCGTGGCCGCGCGCTCGAGCCGCACCTTCACGACCGTCGTCCTCCCGCTCGAGAACGCGTCGGCCGACTTCAACGACGACCTCGCCGCGCAGGCCTTCCTCTACAACGTCTCGCCGGACAAAGCGGTCCGCGCCGCATCGCTGAAGTGCTCGACCGACGCCGGCAACGTGCTCAGCGAGCTCACCGCGCGTCCCGACCTGTACCGTGCGCTCTCCGCGGCGCAGGCAAGCGGCACCGCCCAAGGCGCCGCGCAGCAAAAGCTCATCGCGCTGTGGCTCACGTCGCTCAAACGCAGCGGCGCGGGGCTGCCCGACGCGCAGCGGCGCGAGTTCGTCGCGCTCCAGCAAAAGCTGACCGACTACCAGAACAAGTTCGGGGCGAACCTCGGCAACGACGAGTCGTCGATTGCGATCACCGCCGCGCAAGCGCAGCCGCTACCGGCCGACTTCGTCGCCGCATCGCTCAAGAAGACCGCCGACGGCGGCTACACCGTCCCGGTGAACGAGTCCACGATCGGGCCGTTCCTGCAGAACGAGACCGACCCCGCGGCGCGCAAGGCGTACTACATCGCCTACAACAACCGCGGCGGCGAAGCGAACGTGAAGCTGCTCGCCGACGCGCTCGCGACGCGCGACCGGCTCGCGCACCTGCTGGGCTACCAGACGTGGGCCGCGTACGTGCTCGCCGACCGCATGGCGTCCACGCCGCAGCGCGTCCAAAGCTTCCTCGCGCAGATCGACAGCGCGATCTTGCCGAAGGCGCGCCAGGAGCGCGACGAGGACGTCGCGCTCGCGAAGGCCGACGGCAAGACGACGTTCGACCAGTGGGACCAGACGTACTACGAGAACCAGCTGCGCAAGACGAAGTACACCGTCGACCAGAACGAGATCAAGCAGTACTTCCCGGTGCAGCACGTCATCGACAGCGTGCTCGCGATCTATCAGGAACTGCTCGGCGTCAAATTCACGCGCGCGAACGTCCCGGTGTGGCAGCCGCAGGTGCAGGCCTACGAGGTGGCCGACGCGGCGACGGGCAAACCGCTGGGCCGCTTCTACCTCGACCTCTTTCCGCGCCCGGGCAAGTACAACCACTTCGCGAACTTCCCGCTCATCCCGCGCCGCGTGCTGCCCGACGGCAGCGTGCGCCTCGCGGAAGGCTCGGTCGTCGGCAACTGGCCGCAGCCCGCGCCCGGCAAGGCCGCGCTGCTGCAGCACGGCGACGTCGAAGTGTTCTTCCACGAGTTCGGTCACAACATGGCGCTGATGCTGGCGAACGAGCCGTACGAGACGCTGACCAGCGGCTTCCGCCAAGACTTCATCGAAGCGCCCTCGCAGATGCTCGAGAACTGGGCGTGGGATCCCGCGATCCTGAAGCGCGTGAGCTCGAACGTCACGACGGGCCAGCCGCTGCCCGACGCGCTGATCCAGAAGATGATCGCGGCGCGCTACGTGCACTACGCGCTGCAGACGACGCAGCAGATCCTCTACGCGACCGTCGACATGCAATACCACACCGCGAAGCCGCCTGTCGATACCACGGCGGTGTGGGCCGCAACCGTCGCGCAGACAACCCCGAACCAGTACGTCCCCGGCACGCACCCGCAGTCGGAGTTCGGCCACCTGATGGGCGGCTACGACGCAGGCTACTACGGCTACCTATGGTCGAAAGTGTACGCGCAGGACATGTTCTCGCGCTTCAAGGCACAAGGCCTGACGAGCCCGGCCGCGGGCATGGCGTACCGCAACGAGATCCTCGCGCCGGCGCGCCTGCAAGAACCCGACGCTGAAGTGCGCGCGTTCCTCGGCCGCCCAATGAACCCCAACGCGTTCTACCAAGAGCTCGGGATCACGCCGCCGGCGGCGACGACGCAGCGCTGACGACCGTTTCGCGCGCTCGCAGCATTCTGCCGCAGGATGCTGCGGCGCGCGAACCGTAACGTAGCGTTCGAACGGGTGTAGGCGGGACCGCTCGGCTGGGAGAGGCCGAAAGATCGTGTTCCCCGACTCGAACCCACGGAGCGCTCGCGATGCCGCGCGCTGATCCAACGCGTTCCGCCTACTGCGCATCGCGGCATCTGCTGCGCAACCTCGACGACGCCGCCGAGCTGCGGCGCAACCCGCTCGTGCGCGCGTGCTTCGGCCCCGCAGCGGCGCGCCGCGACGCGGGCGAGAACGGCCGCGCGCTTGCAGCGGTGCGCG
>JAQBPK010000383.1 GCA_028287565.1 Vulcanimicrobiota bacterium | reverse complement strand
CCGAGCGGCGCCGGTCACACTCAGCACGGCGGCCGCCGCTCGGCATGATCCGGGCGCTTCGATTCGAACGTGAGGTCTGCGCGGGCGCGATGTCGCGCAGAAGGGTGTAGGTTCGGCGGTGTGGCGACAGGGTGACGATCGAATTCCGTCGTTTCGCGGACGCTCTGCGTCGCGCACCGCCGCAAGCATGCTTCAGCGCGGCGGAGACGGCCGACGCCGAACGATGCAAGAAGCTACGGAGGTCCAACACGATGATACTCGACTATGATTTCGACGATCTCGACGTGCGCGAAGAGCCCGCCCGCACCACCTCGGCGGGGACTCCCAACCTGAGCAACACGTTCCACTGCACGACGACCGACGCGTGCTCGAACGCGTGCACCGGGACGCGATACTGCAACTGAGATCCGCTCGGACAACTGCTAGCCTGAGCTCGCGGCGAGCGCACGACGACGACGTCGCGCGCTCGCCGTCCTCGGTAGGGATGCGTGCATGGCGTGAGAAGCAATCGGCACAGCGATATCATCACGCCGTCCACGCGTTCAACGGAGAGTTTGCGATGGCCCGAATCCCCGGCGTCGATCCCGCTGACGCGGACCCGTACGCGCAGCGCGTGTTCGAGGCGCAGGCGAAGCGGTGGGGAGCGCCGCTGCTGAACCACCTCGTGTATGCGCGGCGGCCGGCGCTGTTGCGCGCGGTGCGCGGGATGTGGGCCGGCATCGGCGCGTCCGGGTTGATCGAGGCGCCGCTGCAAGCGCTGCTGAACCGGCGGGTCGCGCGGTTGAACGGCTGCGAGTTTTGAAGCGACATCAACGCTGCGGTCGGCAGCGAGCTGGGAATCCCGGACGAAAAGCTGCTCGCGCTGGACGCGTATGCCGACAGCCCGCTCTTCGACGAACGCGAGAAAGCCGCGCTGCGCTACGCCGATGCGATGACGCTGTCGGACCGGGACGTGGACGACGAGCTCTTCGCCGAGGTCCGCCGGTTCTTCGACGAAGAGCAAACCGTCGAGTTGACGGAGATCATCGCCTGGGAGAACGCGTCGAGCAAATTCAACCGCGCGCTACGAATCCCATCACAAGGACTGTGGAAGCGCTGACCCAGCCGTGCGTGCTTGAAAGGAGCAGTCGTCATGATGGCCGTGTACATCGCTGCGTTCGTGTTCGGGGTCGTCGCGGGGCTGCGGACGTTCATCGCTCCCGCGGCGCTCTATTTGGCTCGCGGCGGCATCGCCGGGTACGTTCTTGCGCTCTTCGCGCTCGGAGAGCTCTTTGGGGACTTGCAACCTAACGTGCCGCCGCGGACGTTTCCGCCGGCTCTGATCGCGCGCATCGCGAGCGGCGCGTTCGTCGGCTGGATGTTGTGTGTGTTCCGCGGTGCTTCGCCGGGCGCGGGCGCCGCGGCCGGCGCGGTCGGAGCGGTGATCGGGACGTACGGCGGCAAGACGGTGCGGTTGGGGCTGATCGAGCGGTTCGGCGCCGTTCCCGCGGCGCTGATCGAGGACGCGATCGCGATCGTGCTGGCCGCGGTCTGCGTGATCGCCGTTAGCCCGCGGTGATGCCCGCGATCACCGAGCACGTCTTTCGCAGCGAGCGGCACGAGACGTTTTATCTCGAATGCGGGCCGGCGGACGGACCGCTGATGATCTTCGTGCACGGCTGGCCCGCGCTGTCGGTCATGTGGCGCGATCAGCTGGAGCATTTCGGCGCGCTCGGGTATCGCTGCGTCGCGCCCGACATGCGCGGATACGGGCGGTCGAGCGCGTCGCCGCGGCGCGAGCACTATGCGCTCGAGCTCATCGTCGAGGACATGGTCGAGCTGCTGCGCGGGCTTGGAGCGGAGCACGCTATTTGGGTCGGGCACGATTGGGGCGGTCCCGTCGTGTGGGGTTTGGCGAGCCATCAGCCCGAGCTGTGCCGTGCCGTCGCGAGTCTGTGCGTGCCCTATTTTGCGAACGGGTTCGTGCCGGCGAACGTCATACCGCTCGTCGACCGCAACGTCTATCCCGAGGAGAAATATCCGGCCGGACAGTGGGACTACCAGCTGTTCTACCAGGACCATCTGGAGGCTGCGACCGCGGCGTTCGAGGCGGACGTTCGCGCGACGTTCAAGGCGCTGTTTCGCAGCGCGACCGCCAAGGAAAAGGGCAGGCCCGCGCTGACGGCGCGCATCAGCCGCGACGGCGGCTGGTTCGGCGGCGCCGGTCGCGCGCCCGATCTGCCGCGCGATCCGGGGGTGCTGTCGGAGGACGATCTCGAGCGATATGCCGCCGCGTTTACTGGGACGGGGTTCTTCGGACCGGATGCGTGGTACGTGAACGCCGATGCAAACCTGCGCTACGCAGCGCGCGCGCTCGATGACGGCGTGCTCCGGATGCCGGTGTTGTTTCTGCACGCGACGTACGATTCGATCTGCGAGACGATCGACTCGCGCTTGGCGGAGCCGATGCGCCGGGATTGCACGAACCTCACCGAGCGCGTTTTGGACACGGGCCATTGGATCGTGCAGGAGCAGCCGGCGGCGGTGAACGCCGCGATCGCGGACTGGTTGCGCGAGGCGGCTCTCCCATAGAAGTTCCGCGCTACCGCTGCAAAGGCGCAGCCGCCGGAGGACAGAACCCAGCGCCGATGGACGAGGCGGCGTGAGACGTCAAGCGCTCAGCGCGATGGCGGCGTATTATATCGTGAGCGGCGTGTGGCCGCTCGCTCACATGCGCTCGTTCGAGGCGGTGACCGGGCCGAAGGCCGACAAGTGGCTGGTGAAGACCGTCGGTGCGCTCGCGCTCGCCAACGGCGTCGCGCTGGCATTCGGTGCTCGGCGTGACGCGATCGCGTTGGAGACGATCGTGCTCGCCGCGTGCAGTGCGACGGCGTTCGCAGCGATCGATCTGGTGTACGTCTCGCGCGGCACGATTCGCCCCGTGTATCTCGCCGATGCCGCGGTCGAGCTCGCGCTCGCCGCTGCGATCATCGCGGGCGACTAGCGTTGCGCCCGATCGGCGCGGCGAGCGATTAGCGCAGCGCGCGATCAGGACGGCGCGGGGGGCTCCGCGGCGGGCGGTACCGGACGGCCGAGGCCGGAGAGGACGACCGCGTTCGGAAGTGCGGCGAGCGCGGCGCCGGGGAGCGAGATTTTCGAGCGGCGCACGCCGCTGCCGATCACGACGCGGTCCGCTGCGGCGACGGATTCGTCGATCAGGATCGGCCAATCGGCCGGGAGACCGATCGGCGTGATACCGCCGAACTCCATCGCGGAGGCGGCCGTCGCCGCGTCCATCGGCGCAAACGATATCTTGCTCGCGCCGAGGTGTTTCTTCGCGAGACCGTTCACGTCCGCGCGCGTGGTCGCGAGCACGAGGCACGCGGCGAACCAGCTGCGGCTTTCGCGGCGAGCGGCGAGGATCACGCAGTTGGCGGAGCGGTCCATGCGCACGCCGTAGCGCTCGCAGAACGCTTGCGTGTCCGCGAGCGCGGGGTCGATCTCGGCGACCCAGAAGTCGTCCGCCGAGACGTCGCCTCGCCATGCGGCGACCGCCGCGGCGACCGTCGGCGCGACCAGGTCGGGCCGGTCTCGTACGGGCTGGGCGGGTTGCGTTCCGATCGTCACCGGCGTCTCGTGCTCCTTGCGCGGACGGTCGTCCTGCGTCGCTCGGCCGCGCTGCGAGCGGGCGAACGCAATGATGGTTCCGCAGCGTGCGCGGTGCAAATGTATTCACATGACCACCACGGGGCGCTACGACGCCGATGCGCTTGACCGCTTCGCCGAGGACGTGCGCCGGGAGAGCTTCTGCGTGCTGCGCGGGCACCTCGACCGCGAGTTGCTCGCCGCCTGGGCCGACGCGTTTGCGCCGCTGCTCGATGCGAACGTCAAGACCGCGGCGGACGATCCGAACCGCGGCCCGCAGCGCTTCTACGTCACGCTGCCGTTCACGGGCGTGTTCGCCGATCCGCGCGTCGTGTTCGATCCAGACGTGCTTGCGATCTGCGCGCGGCTGGTCGGCGACGACATGGTGATGTGCCAGCTCGCAACCGACACGCCGCTGCGCGGCTCGGACTATCAGGACGTGCACCGCGACTCGCCGGGATTGTTCGCGGAGTGGGACGTGCAGACGCCGCCGTATCAGCTGGCGGTGAACTTTCCGCTCGTCGACGTCACGGAAGAGAACGGGCCGACCGAGATCGCGCGCGGGACGCACATGCTCGCGAAAGACGACGGAATGGCGCGCATCGCGCGCGGTGAAGCGCCGCTCGAGCCGCAGACGCTGCAGTTCGGTGACGTCGTGATTCGCGACGTTCGCCACCTGCACCGCGGGACGCCGAACCGTACCGGCGTGCCGCGGCCGATGGTCGTGATCGGGTTTTCGCGCAAGTGGCTGCGCCGGCCGGAGGTGTCGGTGCGCGTTCCGCAGTCGACGTGGGACGCGCTCAGCGAGGCGCAGCGCCGCTTGCTGCGGTTCGAGACCGTCGTGCCGGACTCCGAGGCGGCGGTCGCCGAGGAGCGCTATCGCGCGTTCGCCTACTGAAGTCGCAGCGAAACCGCGGGCGCCGCGCGAGCGTCTGAACGAACGATGTCCGAACTGTTCTCCCCGCTGACTCTGCGCGGCGTGACGCTGCGCAACCGCATCGTCGTGTCCCCGATGTGCGAGTACTCGTCGAACGACGGGTTCGCGGACGACTGGCACGTCGTGCACCTCGGCAGCCGGGCCGTCGGCGGCGCCGCGCTGGTGCTCACCGAAGCGATCGCCGTTACGGCGGACGGGCGCATCTCGCCGGAAGATCTCGGCATTTGGAAAGACGAGCACGTGCCCGAGCTCGAGCGCATCGCGCATTTCGTGAAGGGGCAGGGCGCGGAGTTCGGCACGCAGCTCGCGCACGCGGGGCGGAAAGCGTCGACGAAGCGGCCGTGGGACGGCAGCGGCGCGGTGTCCGTGCAGGACGGCGGTTGGACGCCGTTCGCGCCGACGACCGCGCCGTTCGATCCGGCGTATCCGGTGCCGCAAGCGCTCGACGAGGACGGGATCGCGCACGTCATCGCGGCGTTCGCCGACGGCGCGCGGCGCACGCTGGCGGCCGGCGGCACGGTGATCGAGATCCATGCGGCGCACGGCTATCTCGTGCACCAGTTTCTTTCGCCGCTGGTGAACGCGCGCACCGACCGCTGGGGCGGATCGTTCGAGAACCGCACGCGGCTCGCGCGCGAGATCGTGCGCGCGGTGCGCGGCGTGTGGCCGGAGCGGCTGCCGCTGTTCGTGCGCGTGTCGGCGACCGATTGGGTCGAAGGCGGCTGGGACGTCGAGCAGACGGTCGAGCTCGCGCGCGTGCTGCGCGGTGAAGGCGTCGATCTGATCGACGCGAGCTCGGGCGGCGCGGTGCCGGTGAAGCCGGGGACGATCCCGGTCGGTCCGCTGTATCAGACGCCGTTCGCCGAGCGGATTCGGCACGAGGCGGGGATAGCGACGGGCGCGGTCGGGATGATCGCGGAGCCCGCGGACGCGGAGGCGATCGTCGCGGACGGGCGCGCGGATCTCGTCGTCATCGCGCGCGAGCTGCTGCGCGATCCGTACTGGCCGCTGTTCGCGGCGCGCGCGCTCGGCGCGGAGGTCGCATGGCCGCCGCAGTACCAGCGCGCGATCGGCGACCGGGCGACGATGCGCGTTCCGGCGCGCGTGTAGACGCCGGCGCCGAGCAGGTACACAGGGCGGTCTACCGCCGAGTCCTAAGACGCACCGTGATGTGTAGCGAGCGCGTGTAGGATGTGGGCCGTCGTCGTTTGGTCCATGCTGGCGATCGCGGTCGACATCGGGCTCGCGCGGATGGGATACGGGCTCGTGCTGCCGGCGATTCGCGGCGACATCTCCGACACATATGCTGCGTTCGGGTTCGTCGCGACGCTGCATTTCGCGGGCTATTTGCTCGGATCGCTCGCGGCGCCGGTGGTGCTGCGGTACGACCCGACGGCGCGTGTGAGCGTTGCATGGTCGCATGCGCTCGTCGCCGCGTGTTTGGTCGCATCGGCGTTCGCGATCAGCTTGCCGCAGCTCGCGGCGGCGCGCGCGATCATGGGGTTCGGTTGCGGCGTGGGCGTCGCGGCGGTCGTGACGGGCGCGCTCGAACGCGTCGCGCCGGCGGCGCGTGCCGGCGTGA
>JAQBPK010000382.1 GCA_028287565.1 Vulcanimicrobiota bacterium | reverse complement strand
TCGAGGTCGTGTGTGTCGGTCATAGCAATTTGAATCCGGCGAAGGCGAGGATGCCGATGACGGCGGGGCGCAGCGAGCGTTCGCCCAGGCGCGCGCACAGCCGGGCGCCGAGATACGCACCCGGCAGCGCGCCGGCCGTGAGGCTAAGCGCCATCGACCAGTCGACGTTGGCGAACGCGACGTGTCCGGCAGCGGCGACCGGAACCATCAGCGCCGCGAAGACGATCTCCGAACCGATCAGCGACCGCAGCTTCAGCGCCGGCAGCACCAGCAGCAGCAGCGGCAGCGTGATCGAGCCCGAGCCGATCGACGTCAGCGCGACCATGAAACCGACCGCGGCGCCGATCGCGACGGTCACGCGCGGGCGCGACACCGTCGTCGCGGGACGTTTGCGGACGACGAACGTCAGCACCAGCGTCGCCGCCGACGCGCACAAGATCACGATGCCGATCGCATGGCGCAGGACGTGCTCCAGCTGCGCCTCGCCGATGTGCGAGCGCGCGAACGCGAACGCCGCGAGGCCGACGAGCGCGCCGGGGATTCCGCCCGCCGCGAGCAATTTCACGACGCCCAGGTCGACCGTGCCTTGGCGCACGTGCGCGTATGCCGCAAGCGCCTTCATCGGCACGCTGTAGAGCAGGTCGGTGCCGACCGCGATCGACGCTTTCACGCCGAAGAACAAGATCAGGATCGGCGCGAGCAGCGAACCGCCGCCGATCCCGGACATTCCGGCGACGGTGCCGACGAGCAACCCCGCGGCCATCAAGCGAAGATCCATGTCAGCCCGGCACTTGCTGCGGAGCCAGGTGCAGGCCGCATTCGGTCTTGCCGAAGCCGGCCCAGCGGCCCGACCGCGCATCCTCGCCCGGCGCGGGACGCAGCGTGCACGGCATGCAGCCGATGCTCGGATAACCGTCGCCGTGCAGCGCGTTCACCGGAACGTCGTGCTCGTTCACGTACGCCCACACGTCTTCGTCGGTCCAGTCGAACAGCGGGCTCACTTTGACGAGGCGCTCGCCGTCGCGCGCGGTCGGCTCGACGTCGGCGCGCGTGCGCGCCTGCACGCGCCGGATCCCCGTGAACCAGGCGTCGTAGCCCGCGACGAACGCCCGGTGCGGCGCGACCTTGCGCATCGCGCAGCACGCGTCGGGATCGCGCGCCCACAGCGCCTCGCCGTACCGCTCCGCCTGCGCTTGCACGGAAAGCTCGGAATGCAGCGCGGTCGGAACGATGCCGTACCGCTGCGCGGCGCGCTCCACCAGCGCGTGGGTCTCGGGAAACAGCAAACCGGTGTCGACGTAGTACACCGGAACGCCGCGGTCGACGCGCAGCACGAGGTCGAGCAGCGCCATCCCCGACGGTCCGCCGAACGAGCACGCCAGCGCGACGCGGCCGGGATACTGCGCGAGCACCTCGCGCACGATGGCTTCGGCGCGCGCAACAGCCGCCACGCCGCTTTCGCCGTGAACCGCAATCTCCGTACCGCAGCGAAGGCGAGGAACGGACATCATCATGCGAGCACCTCGGCGACGACTTCGCGCGCGCACCAGCCACCGAACGACTCGCCGGACCGGCGGCTCGCGGCGAACGCGGCGAACAGCGGCGCGAGCAGCGGAGGAATCTCGGCGAGGCGGACGCCGCTGCGCCACAGCGTCGCGAGGCGCGTCGAGGCGGGCTCGCCGCCGAGATAGACTTGATACCGGTCGGCGCTCTGGCCGACGATGCCGACTTCCGCCATGTACGGGCGCGCGCAGCCGTTGGGGCAGCCCGTCATGCGGACCGTGATCGACTCGCCGGGAAGGCCGGCGGTCGCGAGCTCCGCTTCGATCGCGCCGAGCAGCTCGGGAATCACGCGCTCCGACTCCGCGAGCGCGAGGCCGCACGTCGGCATCGCGGGGCACGCGAGCGCGTGGCGGCGCACCGGCGAGATGCTTTCCGGCGCGCCGACGCCGTGCGCGCGGAGGATCGCGTCAACGCCGTCGCGCGCATCGGCGGCGACATCGGCGATCAGCAATTGCTGGCCCGGCGTTGCGACGAGATCGTAGCCGCGGTCCGACAGCGCGCGCAGCGCGGACTTCATGCGCAGCGCGCCGTCGTCGCGCACGCGGCCGCTCGGAACGTGCAGCCCGAGGAACCAGCGGCCGTCGCCTTGCGCGTGCCAGCCGAAGCGCGGCACGTCTTCCCACGCGGGCAGCTCGCGCCACGGCCCGAGCGCAAACCCCGCGACGCGCTCGACCTCCGCGCGGAACCAGTCCAGCCCGCGGTCGGCGATGAGGTATTTGAGGCGCGCGTGGCGGCGGTCGGTGCGGTCGCCGTAGTCGCGCTGCACGAGCACGATCGCACGAACCGCGTCGAGCAGACGCTCGGGCTCGACGGAGCCGAGGTGGTCGGCGAGACGCGGATACGTCGTCGTCTTGCCGTGCGTGCGCCCGAGCCCGCCGCCGGCGGTGATGTCGTACGCGAGCAGCACGCCGTCGTCGCTGAACACGGGCACCACGCCGACGTCGTTCGTGTAGAGGTCGATGCTGTTGTCGCCGGGCACCGTGACGGCGATCTTGAACTTGCGCGGCAGGTACGTCTCGCCGTAGATCGGCTCGTCTATCGGCTCCTCGGTGTGCACCGTCTCGCCGTCCTGCCAGATCTCCAGATACGCGCCGCTGCGCGGTGCGAACTCGTCGGAGAGCGCGCGCGCCGTATCGCGCACGAGCTCGTACGCGGGATGCGCGAACGGCCAGGGCGGAGCCATGACGTTGCGCACCACGTCGCCGCACGTCGCGAGCGTCGAGCCGAGATGCGCGATCACGTCGGCGATGACGGGCCGCAGATGCTCCTTGCGCACACCGTGGAGCTGCACGCCCTGGCGCGTCGTGACGCGCAGCGTCCCGTTGCCGTGGATGTCGGCGAGGTCGTCGAGCGCGCTCCACAGCGGCGCGGCGATGCGGCCGCCGGTCGCCTTGACGCGCACCATGAACGACCAGGCTTTCTCGCCGCGCGACTCGCGCGCGGCTTTGCGCACGTCGCGGTCTTCCTGCTGATACGTGCCGTGGAACTTCAGCAGCGACACCGCTTCGTCGCTGAAGCGCGGCGTCGTTTGCGCGATCTCGGAGACAATGCTACCGCGAAGGCCCAGGCTCGCAGCCTTGACCTTTTCCACATCGACCTTACTCATGGGAACCTTCTGGAAAACGAAGAGCCCCCGCCATCGGCGAGGGCTCTCCATCGTTTGCTTGCGACTCGTGCCGCTTAGCTCATGACGTGAACGACCGCCGGGACCGGAACCCCGTGGGACACACCATCATGAGACAGCGAGCGCGTGACATCGTCCGTGGACCATACCATGTGCTGCGAGATGCGTCAAGCGAAGGCTGCGCGGCGCGGCGCGGCAAACTCCCGCCGCATGTCAACCAACCCAGGACACGCGTCGAAAGCGAGCGAGACGCGCACGCTGAAGATCGGCGATCCCGCACCCGACTTCACCCTCACCTCGCACACGGGCGAGGAGTTCCATCTCGCCGGCGCGCGCGGCGGCAACGTCGTCGTCGCATTCTTCCCGGCTGCATTTACCGGGACTTGAAGCAGCCAGATGCCGGTGTACGAACGCGAGCGAGATCGCCTTCGCGCACTTGACGCCCAGGTCGTGGGCGTATCGACCGATTCCCGTTTTGCGAACGCCGCGTGGGCCGAAAAGCTCGGCGGCATCACGTATCCGCTGCTAAGCGATTTCTATCCGCACGGCGCCGTCGCCGAGAGCTACGGCGTCCTGAGGCCCGTCGGGATGGCCGAGCGCGCGCTCATCGTCGTCGACAAGGACGGCATCATCCGCTACATCGACGTCCACGAGACCCGGGACGTCCCCGATCCGGCCGTGCTTTTCGGCGAGCTCGCCAAACTGCGCGAATAGCGCCCGGCGGGGCGGCAGTTCCGGGGCAGACCGAATTCGTTCGGAGAGGCCTTGACCGGCCTCTCCGCGGCGTGCTAGGGTGACGGAAACCGAATTCCTTAGGTCTTCTCTGGAGGTCCGATGGCGCGCCGGCGTTCCGTCCCGCTCACCGAGGTCGATCAGCGTCTCATGGAGATCGTCTGGGCCACCGGTCCCGCGACCGTCGGCCAAGTCGTCGACGCGCTCCCCGAGCTCGACCGGCCCGCGTACAACACGGTCCAGACCAT
>JAQBPK010000369.1 GCA_028287565.1 Vulcanimicrobiota bacterium | reverse complement strand
CGTCGCGGTGCCGGCGGCGCCGCTGCCGGTGAGCACGATGGTGAGGTCTTCCATCTTCTTGCCGACGACAGCCGCCGCGTTCATCAGCGCGGCGAGGATGACGACGGCCGTGCCGTGCTGATCGTCGTGCATCACGGGGATGTCGAGCTCTTCGACGAGCCGGCGCTCCACCTCGAAGCAGCGCGGCGCGCTGATGTCCTCGAGGTTGATCCCGCCGAAGATCGGCGCGATCAGCTTGGCGGTGCGCACGATCTCCTCAACGTCCTTCGTGTCGAGGCAGATTGGGAACGCATCGATGTCGGCGAACTGTTTGAAGAGCATGCACTTGCCCTCCATCACCGGCGCCGCGCCGTACGGCCCGATGTCGCCGAGCCCCAGTACGGCCGTGCCGTCGGTGAGCACGCACACCGTGTTGCGCTTGATCGTCAGCGCGTACGCTTTGGTGGGGTCCTTCGCGATCGCGCTCGACACGCGCGCGACGCCGGGCGTGTAGACGGTGGAAAGATCCTGGCGCGTCTTGACCGGGCGCGTGATGCCGGTGCGAATCTTGCCGCCGAGGTGCGCCAGGAACGTCGAGTCGGACACGTTGACGATGCGAACGCCGTCGAGCGCCTCGATCGCGTGCCGCACCTGGTCGCCGACGAGCTCGCTGGGAACGTTCACGGTGACGTCGCGTACGATCGTCGTCTTGCCGACGGTGCGCGTGTCGACCGCGCCCACCATCCCGCCGGCATCGCCGATCGCGGAAGCCAGGACGCCGAACGACCCTGAGGTATTCGGAGTCTCGAGGCGCATCACGAGCTGGGTGCCGATCGAAGGAGCCGAGGCCATCGACCTCGGGTACGGTGCGGCGCGCCGGGTGTCCTCGCCCCAACCGCTCGTTGCCCTCGGCGAACAGCCCGGAACGGCGGTCGATGCTGGACGAACCGACCCCGCTGCGCGCATGCTGAAGATATGATCTCCGTCACGGCTGCGGCCGCGGGCGCGCTGGCTGCGCTGGCAGTCATTGCAGCGGGGACCGGTCACGCGCTCCGGCGCCCTCGCGAAGCGCTCGAAGCCGCCGCCGCGGCCACGTTCGCCGCGATCGCCATGATTCTGGGCGGCGATGAAGCCGTGCTCGGCGGCGTCGCGCTCGTCCTGGGCTTGGCTGCGATCGCGCGCTACGCGCAAGCGGTCGTCTCGGCGACGCGTGACGCCCCCGCGCGCCTGTTCGCAACGTTCGAGCGCGAAAGCGAGGCCAAAGGCCGCTTCCTGCCGCGCACGCTGGTCGACCGCCTCGGGCGCAATTCGCTGTCGGACGTGCAGATCGGGGACCGTGCGACCGAGCGCATGACCGTTCTTTTCGCGGACATCCGCGACTCGACGGCGCTCACGGAGGAGCTCTCATCCGAGGACGCGTTCGTTCTCATCGCCGACTTTTTCGCCCGTTCGGCGCGCGTCGTGCGCGAGCACCGCGGCAGCGTGGACAAGTACCTCGGCGACGGCTACATGGCGCTCTTCCCCCGCTGCGCCGAGGACGCGCTCGATGCGGCGATGGCCCTGCAGGCGGCCGTCCGCGAGCTTAACCGCGAGGGCATCGGCCCGCCGATCGAGATCGGCGTCGGGCTCCACACGGGCCCGGTGACGTTCGGAACCGTCGGCGACGCACGCCACATCGACACCACGGTCGTGTCGGACACGGTCAACACCGCCAAGCGCGTGGAAGGCCTCTCGAAACGCCTGCGCGTCCCGGTCGTCGCAACCGAGGACGTGATGCACCTCGTGCGCGACGCCTCGCGCTACATCGTGCGCCCGCTCGGCGCGCAGGCGGTCCGCGGCAAGCGCGACCCGGTCGACGTGATGGCGATCGAGCCCATGCCCGACGTGCGACGCATCAACACGGTCCAGTCGTCGTACGCGGCGAAGCAGCGCGGGTGACGGTTGCGCTATTCGCGTCCGAACTCGGCTAGCTGCGCACCAATCCACGAACGCATGTCGGGATAGTCCGCCGGGCCTTCGAACGATGTTGGATCGTCCGCCGAGGTGTTTAGCACACCGCCCACGGGCGATGCGTCTCCATCGGCGGCGACCGCGACGAAGCGGTCACCCATACCCTCCCATACGCCCACCGCGCAGAGTCCGGCCATCGGGTATCCGCATTGTCGAAGATACATCGACCGGATCCGGCACCAGGAAACCGGCTGTAACGATGAGCGGGTACGGGACGATCTTGTCGTTGATCGGAATATTCTTTTTCATCGCGCCGTCGGGCTGCACCGATTTGTATCCCTTATTGTCGATCGTATACACGTTTGAGATCCGAGCATACTCTGATCGGTTGTTCACCAGCGGCCACAATGTTTCAGCCGTCTTGCACGTCGCTGGTCCAACTGACGTGCAAACCGGCGATTCCGTCTTGCGCCCGTCTTCCTTGCCCGTGTTCCAGTCATACGACGTGAACGTGATTGACGTCTGCGCGATCGAGATACCGCCCCGGCAGGTTGCGGAAAGCCAATAGACGAGCTCCCCGGATCGAAGATCATAATGGACACGGCTGTCGCAGCCTTCGACCGCGGTGACGCTCTGCTGGCGGACCACCGAAGCGACCGCCGCGAACGCTCCCGGATAGATAGCGGTGTTCGCCTCGACGATCACCGTGTCAACAGGCGTCGGCGACGGGGACGGCGCCGGGACGCACGGCGGCGGAGGCGCGGGGGTCGGCGTCGCGGTCGGCGTGGGTGAGGGCGTCGGAGTGGGTGGCGGGACAGGTGGCGGAGACCCGCCGCCGCCGATCACGCCGGTTGATGGACGGCGTACCGAATCGGTACCGCGCGACAAGAACGAGGAGCGGCGCAGCGCCGTCGGACATCCGCCGCCGCCACCGACGGTCGAGCCGGCGTACGCGGCGAAGCAGCGCGGGTGATCGAGACCGCGCAGAAACGTTATCTTTCGAACAAGAGGACGGCGACCCCGAAGCAGGCGCTGCAAGCGCTAGCCGACGCCGCGCCGGACGAGGGCACGTTCGATCTGTACGGCGCGGGCGCGGTGATCGAGGAGCTGGAACACGACGTCGCCGCGCTGCTCGGCAAAGAGGCGGCGGTGTTCTGCACGAGCGGCAAAGCGGCGCAGCTGTCGGCGCTGCGCGTCCACGCGGAGCGGCGCGGGAGGTATGTCGTCGCGGCGCACCCGCGCTCGCACATCGTGGAGGACGAGAACGACGCGATCGGCACGCTGTACGGCTTGCGCGTCGCGCGCACGGGTTCGCTGTTCGAGCCGTTCACGCTGGCGGAACTGCAAGCGGTGCACGAGCCGCTCGCCGCGGTCGTAGTGGAACTGCCGCTCCGGCGCGCGGGTTTTCGCGTGCCGCTGTGGGACGAGCTGGTCGCGATCGCGGACCACGCACGAAGCACCGGCGCAGCGTTCCATCTCGACGGAGCACGCCTCTGGGAAACGGCGCCGGGGTACGGCCGTTCGCTGAGCGAGATCGCGGCGCTCGCGGACACGGTCTACGTGTCGTTCTACAAAGGCTTGGGCGGATTGGCGGGCGCGGCGTTAGCGGGCGACGCACCAACCATCGCCGCAGCGCGCACCTGGATCGGCCGCGCGGGAGCGACGCTGTTCCGCATGTATCCCTACGTGCTCGCAGCACGCGAAGGCTTGCGCACGGAATTGCCGCGCATGCCGGAATACCACGCACGCGCGGTCGAGATCGCAGCGGCGCTGCGCGACATCCCCGGCATCGCGGTGAGCGCTGATCCGCCGGCGTCGAACGCATTTGCCGTGTACCTCGACGGCGACCGCGAAGCGCTGCTCGCAGCGCGCGACGCCTTGGCCGACGCGCGCGGACTCGTACTGTTCCAGAACCTCGCGCCGACGCCGCACCCTCGGGTTTGCTTCTTCGAGCTCAACGTCGGCGCGAACACGATGGAGCTCGACGTCAACGAAATCCGAGAAGCGTTCGCCGCTTGCCGCTGATCAGCGCCGTTCGATGACGAGGTACAGGACGGCGATCTTCCCGCTCACATTTGCGAAGCTATGCGGGACTGCCGCTTCGTACGACAGCGTATCTCCCGCCTGCAGCCGCACCTGCTCGTCGCCGAAATGCACGTCCAGCGTTCCCCGCTCGATATAGATGCGCTCGAGCGTACCAGGCTTGTGCGGAGCGAACGTCCCGCTCACCGTGCGCGGTGGAAGCTCGAACCGAACGAACTCGACCGAACTATCATCGTGGAGCATGCCCAGAGTCGTGCGCCGGACTCCGGAAGGATCGGAGATCGTCCGTTGATCGGCGGCCCGCACGACCTGCACCGAGATCGACGAACGCGAACCGCCGCCGCCGACCAGCGCCGAAAGAGGCACGTCGAGTCCCTCCGATATCGCGGCGAGAAGCGCGATCGTCGGCGACTTCGCACCACGCTCGATGTCGGAAAGCATGGAACGGGATACGCCGCTCGCCTCTGCTAAAGCGCGCAGTGAGAGCGTGCGCGCTTCGCGGATCTCCCTGATCTGCCGACCTACTGCCAACGCGTCCACTATAGAGGACACTCGTCTTTTTCAGCCGTACGTTTCCTTTCGATGGACACAGCGCAGAAGAACGGGCAGGCCGGATTGCTCCTCGGGTTCATTGGCGTGCTCTGTTTCAGTCTGACGCTTCCGGCGACCCGGGTCGCCGTCCCCGAGCTGGGTGCTGTCGTCGTGGGTCTCGGACGCGCCGTCGTCGCCGCGGCGCTCGCCGGGCTGTTGCTGGCGCTACGGCGCGAGCCGTTCCCGAAGTCCCATGCGGTAGCGATCGTAACGACCGGCCTCGGTGTCGTGATCGCATTCCCATTGCTCTCCGCACTCGCGCTCAGGACGGTGCCGGCCGTGCACGGCGCCGTGATCGTCGGGTTCTTGCCGGCGGCAACAGCAGTTTGGGCCACGTTGCGCGGCGGCGAGCGCCCCAGCGGGTTTTTTTGGCTCGTAACGGGTCTCGGCCTCGCCGCGATCGTCGCATTTGCCGGAGTGCAAGGCGCGGGATCGCTTCAAGTGCCGGACGTTCTTTTGTTCTTCGCCGTAGCGTTGGGAGCGTACGGATACGCTGAAGGCGCCCGAGTATCACGCGAGCTCGGCGGATGGCGGGTCATCTGCTGGGCTCTCGTTCTCACCGCGCCGGTGCTCGTTCTGCCGGTCGGCTACGACATCGTTCGCCAAGGTGGGCTGCACGCGGATGCGGCCGCGTGGACCGGCTTCGCGTACGTAGCGACCGTCAGCATGTTCCTGGGTTTCTTCGCGTGGTACGCCGGCCTCGCGCGCGGAGGCATCGCTCGCGTGGGGCAGCTGCAACTCATTCAGCTGCCGCTGACGGCGCTTTGGGGCGTCGTGCTCCTTCGGGAACACCTCAGCGGAGCAACGGTCGTCACCGGACTCATCGTCGTTGCAAGCGCAGCAGTGGCGGTGCGGCTGCGGGTCGCCAATGCGCCGGTACGATCGCGCGCGCAGGCGGGAGGCGTGCGATGAACGTTCGTACGTGTTTCAGACGCTCGGAAAACTCCACGCTCACGTTCCGCTGATCGTCATCTCGGCGACGCGGAACGACGGTGAGACCACCGTGCCGTCGAAGCGCAGATCGCCCGCGATGCCGTCGATGCTTGCAAGCATGTCCTGGAATGTCGACGCGATGGTGAACTCGTCGATCGCGTGCTGCGGTTTGCCGTTCTCGATGTAGATGCCGCGCGCGCCGCGGCTGTACGTGCCGCTCGCGTGCTCCGTCGCAAAGCCGATCGTGTCGACCACGAGTACGCCGCGTTCCGTCGACGCGACGAGATCGTCGAGCGTTCCCGAGCCGGGAACGAGGTACAGGTTGTTCGCGGCGACGCCGCCGCCCGACGCGTTGCCGGTGGAACCGATCCCGAGCCGCCGCCCCCAGTACGTATCGCTGAAGTACATTTCGAGCACGCCGCCGCGGATCGCGACGGTCTCGCGCGCCGGCACGCCCTCGCCGTCGAACGGCGAGCTTCCCAACCCGCCGGGCAAACGGCCGTCGTCGACGATCGTTACGCGCTCGTTGCCGACACGCTGGCCGACGCGATCCGCCAGCCACGAGTTTGCGGTGACGACGTTCGCCGCGTTGAGCGCCGAAAAAATGTCGCCGAGCACCGACGCCGCGACGTCGCGCTCGAAGATGACCGCGGCGCGCATCGTCGCGGGCTTGCGCGCGCCGATCAGAGCGAGAGCGCGGTACACCGCGTGCAGCGCGACGGCTTGCGCGCTCTCCGCGGTCGACCAGCCGCGCGCCGCGGTGCCATAATACCCGATCCGCTTGTCGTCGCCGTCGAGCGCAACCGGCGCCGCCGCCCGCGACACTTGCGTCCCTTGCGTGACGCCGCGAAAACCGCGCGTGTTGGCGAGCGCCCGCGACGCCACCGAGTCGCGCACGCGCGACCCGTCGGAGTTCGCGATTCGCGCGTCGGCCTGCCGCACGGCGCGCTCCATCGCGAGCGCCTCCTCGAGCTTCGCCTCGTCCGGGCGCTCCGCGACGTCGTCCGCCACGGTGAGCAGATCGTGATCGCACACCTCGGACTCTGCGCTGTCGGGCAGTCCCGCGTACTCGTCCTCGCCGACGAACGCCGCCGCCGCGACGACGCGCCGCGCGAGCAGCGCGATGCCGTCATGCGAGAGGTCGGTGGTCACCAGCGACGAGCGCCGGGACCCGACGAACGCCCGCACCTGCAGCGAGCGACCGCGCGAACGTTCCAGCTTGGTGATCTCGTTATCGCGCGCCTCGCACGCAAACCGGTCGGCGACCGACACCGACGCATCCGCATCCGTCGCGCCAGCCGCCGTAATCAATGCGACCGCGGACTCGGCAATCGCAAGCGCCTCGTCGCGCGAATCAGCCACGCCCGGTC
This sequence comes from Vulcanimicrobiota bacterium, assembly GCA_028287565.1. Lineage (GTDB taxonomy): Bacteria > Vulcanimicrobiota > Vulcanimicrobiia > Vulcanimicrobiales > Vulcanimicrobiaceae > Vulcanimicrobium. Next base: position 4,134 of record JAQBPK010000369.1, on the reverse strand, counting down.
CCCCCAACCGTGCACGAAGCGAGCTTGACCGTCGGAATCCCAACCCCGACGGGAACGCGCTGCCCACCCTTGCCGCACGTGTACGAACGGTTCGCAAGCCGGGCGTCAACTCCGACCATCGTGACCTTGGTCATCGCATCGGGCCCGTTCCCGACGAGCGTCGCCCCGCGCACGGGTGCCGTGATCTTGCCGCCCTCAATCAGATACCCCTCGGCGACCATGAACACGAAATCGCCCTTGCTGATCTCCACCTGCCCGCCGCTGAACGACGTAGCGTACAACCCGCGCTCGATCGAGCCGACGATCTCCTCGGGCGCCGACGTCCCAGCCGGCATGAACGTATTGCACATCCGCGGCTGCGGCACGACGCGATACGACTCACGCCGCCCGCTCCCGGTCGAAGTAACGCCCATCAAGCGCGCATTCAAACGATCCTGCATGTACCCGCGCAATATCCCGTTCTCGACAAGCACCTTGTGCTGCCCGGGAACCCCCTCGTCATCAACGGCAACCGTCCCGCGCTCCCCAAGCAAATCACCATCGTCGTAAATAGTCACGAGCTCGCTAGCAACACGCTCCCCAACGCGCCCACTGTACAGCGAAGTCCCCTTCCGGTTGAAATCCGCTTCGAGCCCATGCCCAACGGCCTCGTGCAAGAGCACACCCCCGCCACCGGCCCCAATAACGACCGGCATCTCGCCCGCGGGCGCCTCACGCGTACCGAGCTTCGTCGTCGCAATACGCGCGGAATCACAAGCCATCGACTCCGGCGTAACCCGATCGTACACATCAACGCTGGTCCGCCCGCCATCTCCGACAAACCCGTTCTCGCGCTGCGAACCATCACGAGCGACAACCTGCACGCCAAGCGCAACAAGCGGCCGCCGATCGGTCACAACGCGCCCATCACTAGAAGCAATCTGCACGTACTGCAGCTCATCGGTAACAAAAGCATTCACGGCAACAACCCGCGGATCGAACGCACGAGCCGCAACATCAGCCCGCGCAAGCAAATCAACATACCGCCCAGACTCCACAGGCTCATCGCGATGCGCCCGATACAACGCGGGCGCCGAACCGGCACGCAACGAGACAATGACGTCCTGCTCCCGCCCATCCCGAGCGATCAGCGAAGCCGCCTCCGCCGCCCGCAACAACGCCGCCTCATCCAAATCGTCGGAATACGCAAAGCCCGCCTGCTGCCCGACGACGACCCGCACGCCGGCGCCGCGCACGACATGCGAAGAAGCCTCGCGAATCTGCCCATCCTGCAGCCGGAACGACTGCGTCAACCGGTTCTCGAAAAAAACGTCCGCGAAATCGCCGCCCCGCCGCAGCGCCCGAGAAAGCACGCGGGCGAGCAGCACGGGGTCCAGACCAGTCAGCACCGCCCCGGAATTCGGTGCGCCGCGCGCGGGTCATGCTTCGGCTTCAATTTGCGCGACCGCAGTCGTTCGGGCGGCAGGAATCAGCAAGGCGGTCGATTACGGAGCGTCTTCACGTTTTCGTTCGCAAGGGGTTTGAAACATGAGTGAACCGCTGCTCGCCGGTGCTTCGCCGGCACTCTTCGCTGCGGCCGAATCCGACGCGGTTTCGGCCGAGGTCGTCTCCGCGCTGGGTCCGTACGCCGATCTGGTCGGCACGTGGCAGGGCGACCTCGGATGGAATCTCGTCGCCGTGCCGGGCAAGCCGTTCGATTTGCTCGTCCAGCAATACACCGAGACGATCACGTTCAGCCCGATGCTCGACATCCCGAACCGGCGCATGGGCGCGCCGACGTCGTTCCTCGCGGGCCTCGAGTACTCGCTGCAGATCTTCGAGCTCGACAAACCCACCGTCTCGCTGCACGAAGAGAACGGGATGTGGCTGCTCCTTGGCGACGGCACCGACGCCGGCGACGACGTCAACAAGCTGCCGACGATTGCGCGACAGGCGACGGTCCCGCACGGCGATTCCGTCCTCGCGCTGGGCGGGTTCACCGATCAGCCGCGCGCGCCGCAGTACCCGAAGATCGAGGTGCTGCCGGTAATCTACGGCCAGGCCGGGTTCGACTACTTTCAGCAGTACAACAATCAGAAAGGAGCGGCGGGCGAGCTGGTCAAGGACCCGTGCAGCCTGCTGGCGGCGGCGTTGCCGAATACGAACATCGACCGCACGATCACGTTTACCGCGCGCACCGACGCCTACCCCCAGGGCGGCCTGCTCAACATCCCGTTCATCCAGAAATACGCGGACGCGTCGCTGTTCGCCGCAACGATGTGGCTCGCGTACGAGAGCTCCGCGAGCGGCACGCCCGACCTGACGCTGCAATACGCGCAGCTCACGATGATCGACTTCGCGCAGCAGCCCGATCAGCGCTCCGGCCTCATCAAGTGGCCGCACATCGACATCAACACGCTCAAGAAGGTCAACTAGAGCCGCAAGCACAGTCCCGGAAGTTCAAGCCGCGCGCGGCAATGTCGAGCCGTGGCTCAACTTCCGAGTGAGGCGCGGCGCCTGGAGAACTGCAACCTGGCTAACGATTCGTAGCAGCACGACGTACCGATCGTGCGGTAGCGTTCAGCGCACCGCTAAAGTGGTCAAAGACCCAGTGCCCATTTCAAACGATGGTATGCTACGGGCCTAGAACCGCGGTGTCGGACTTGACGAGCCCGACAAAACCAACGCCAGCGCCAGGAAGAATGACATGATTGCGCACAGCGCATAGCAACGCGCCCGGCATTTGAGGCTGCACCGTCCTGCGACAGCAGCACCGGATCCCGACCAGTCAGCACCGCGACCGGACGCGGTGCGACACTCGCGCTCATGCTTCGCCGCGGAATCGAACGCGCGAGACCCCGCTATTTCATCGCGCCCGTCATCCCTGCATCGAGCGGGCCGCCGCCACAGGACATGGTTTTGGTCTTATTCGGATCCCAGACAGCGATCGCGTACTTTCCGGGAATCGGCGTCCGCGCTTTCAGATTCGTCGTCGAACGGCCGCCTTGCACGGGCGTCAACTCATACATTGGCTTCAGTCTTGGCGTTATCATCGCGCACGCTCCGCGGTAGATGCCGGCCGGGTACTGCGTCTCGGGGATGAAGACCCCGTCCAGCGTGATCGTGACGATTGCGGTATTCGGCGAGATTCCGTGCACGATCGTAGCCTTGCCGCCGATCTTCGACCCATGCTGGGGCTGGAGCGGGACGGTGACACCGGACAAAGATTGCTTAGCGACGACAGTTCCGCCGAGCAGGATCGCGAGCAGAGGCACGATGACCATCGAGCGCTTCACCATAAGATCACTCCTTTCAAAGGGGGTCTGACCTTCGCTCGCTCGGTCAGGCGACCTTCTCCAGCCTAGCTCCGTGCGAGCACGTCGAGAGCCCGACTAATCCCTTGATCGACCGGCCCATCATCCGCCCGCCGATCGTTAACGACGATCGCAAACGCAACCCGCCCATGCCGCCGAGTCTGCACGAACCCGGTCAACGCATTCACCTGCGCGATATGCCCGCTCTTCGCCCGAACCCGCCCGCGCCCATCGCCAAGCCGCCGCCACCGAACGGTCCCTTCGATACCGACCCGCGGCAGCGCCCCGACGAACAACGGCCCAACCGGCTCCGCAGCCGTCCGCGCAAGCAGCATCGCGAGCGTGATCGGCGCAACGCGATTGCTCGGCGCAAGCCCGCTCGCATCCACGATGCGCAACCCGTCCTGCGGAACCCCGCCCCGCTCCAGAACCGCGCGCTCCACCAGCGCGCCGCTCGCCTCAGTCCCGGCACCGCGCGTCGCACCCACCGCGCGCAGCAACTGTTCCGCGAAGTGGTTGTTCGACTCAAGCATCATCTCCGCGACGATGTCGCGCAGCTTCGCGGACCGGTGCCGCCACAGCACGAACGGCGCGACGGGCGCGACGCCGGTGCGAATTCCGCCGCGGACTTCGACACCGTGCTCGCGCAGCATCGCGCGCGTGACGCCGGCGGCGTACCGCGGCAAATCGGTGAGCGGGCGCCAGAACGACTGCTCGGCACCCGCGCCGACGCGCCCTGAGAACGTGAAGTCGTTGCGCAGCGGATCTCGCTGAATGGTGAGCAGCGTCGCGTACGACGTCATCACCGAACCGCGCACGCGCACCATGTCGGACGGCGGCA
>JAQBPK010000357.1 GCA_028287565.1 Vulcanimicrobiota bacterium | reverse complement strand
GTCGTCGGGGCGCGGGATCATCGCGCTGACGCGCCGGCGCGGCTTGCCGGCTAGGGTGCGCGCGAACGCGACGGCGTCGGCGAGCAGATCGCCGGCGACCGAGTCGACGAGCCCGATCGCCTTGGCCCGCTCGCCGCCGACCGGCTCGCCGCCCAGGATCAGCTCGAGCGCCGCGGCCGCGCCGATGAGACGCGGCGCGCGCTGCGTGCCGCCGGCACCGGGCAGCAGGCCGCGCTTGATCTCCGGCAGGCCCAGGCGCGCACCGGGCGTGGCGACGCGGTAGTCGCACCCCAGCGCCACCTCCAGGCCGCCGCCCATCGCGTTGCCGTCGATGGCGGCCACGATCGGCTTGGCCGACGCTTCGAGCACCTCGATCAGGTCGCGCACGTTGGGGCGCGGCGGCGGGCTGACGCCGAAGCCCTTCATGTCGGCTCCGCCGCTGAAGTTGCCGTTCGCGCCCGTCAGCACGATGGCGGTCACCGCGCGATCGGCCTGCGCAGTCTCAAGTGCCGAGATCAGCGGCGCGATCGACTGCGGGCCGAGCGCGTTGACGGGCGGGTTCTCGATCGTGAGGACCGCGACGCCGTCGTGGTTCTGGAGGGCCACTTCGCTTCTCCGTCTGGAGCGTTGGGAGAGGGGGGAATTGACGGGCCGGCCGCGCCGCGTCCTGCCCGGCCGCGGGCCTTCGCGCCGTCCGGGAGCGCGCCCTGTATCAGGAAATGTTGCTTTTCGGATCGCCGCGGGCCGAAATCGTGCTCGCGAGGGCTTTGTAAGAGCCTTCATACATTTGACAAGGGACCACTTCGGATGTTAATTCTTGCGTAATACATTCGGAGGGAAAGAATCTTCGCCCGCGCGTGTATCGGGACCCGATGCCTTAGGAGCAGCGTCTCGATCTTCGCGTGGGTGTTGCCCATTCGCCCCTCCAACCGTGGAGGCCCCATAACGGTGCGAGTCCCAAGCTTTTCCCCGGCGATCCGTTCGGCCGCCGGCCGAATCGCCGCCCCAGCGCTGGTCGTGGCGATGCTGGTCTGTTCCATGACCGCGACCGGTCAGGCGCAGACCGTCGCGCCGGCCGACGAAACCGCCGCCGCCGCCGCTCAGACGGTAGCGCCGGCCGATCAAGCCAGTCCCGCTCCCGCGGCGCCCCCGGCGGGCCAGACGAATCCCCGTCCCGGCGCCCCGCAGTCGCCGAGCCAGGGAAGCCCGAGCAACCCGTCCGGCGGACCTACGCAGACGCGCTCGGTCCCAGCCCCGGCCGCGCGCTTCAGCAACTACCCCGTCATCGACTTCGTCGTGACGTTCACGCAGCCGGCTTACTACGGAAACCGCAACGCGACGCCCATCGGCGCGCCGAGCGTCGTCAACGGCTATAGCCCGGTCGACGTGGGGGGCACGTTCCGCCTCCCGATCACGCGCAAGCTCAACCTGCTGTTCGACCGCGTCACGGAAGGCACGCTGAACCAGCCGCTCGAGTGCGTCCTTCAGTCAAATCCCCCGGTCCCGGGCGCCGCGACAATCCGGGTCTGCCCGAGCGCCACGCGCGACGTTTTGCTGCAGTACCACGCGACGTACGCGTTCGACCGGTACGTCACGCTCGACGTCGGCGACTCGTTCCGCCATCGCATCTGGAACAACGGCGCCTCCGGCGTCAGCACCGTGCCGTTCCTGTGCAACAACAACGGCCGCTCGACCGGCGCGAACTGCACGATCAGCTCGACCGAGCACCACTTCGGCTACGCGGGCCTGTCGTACACGACCAAGCCCTGGCGCAACTACTGGAACAGCGCGTTCTCGTTCGCGCTGACGGCCGACCACCAGAACGTCGACCATCACGTCGCGGTCGCGTGCAGCGCCGGTAACCTCACCGGTCCCACTCGTCTGCCGCCTGCGCAGCTCAGCGGCTGCCCGGCGATCCCGAACGCGAACACGATCGGCTACTACGACGAGAACCCGAACACGAGCGCGTACTGGGAGTCAACCCAGGGCGTCACGTGGATCCTGCCGGTCGACCCGCGGCACGGCACGACGTTCACGCTCAACGAGCGCTGGGGCGCGCTGAACTTCTACGAGAACCCGGGACTCTTCCCGGCGTTCGGCACGACGATCGGCGTACCGTACCGCTGGAACTCCGCGCTGACGTACCAGCTCAGCAAGCGTTTCAGCCCCGGCATGACGATTGCGCTGCGCCACTCGGACTTCCACGCGACGACGCAAGGCACGCCGTTCCTCGCCCCCAACGCGATCCACGTCGGCTCCTGGGATGTGATCGGCACCTTCCACGTCGACACGAAGACGTTCTTCGGAATGTAGTCCGAGCGACGGACGACCTCGCGAGCGCGGCCGAAAGGCCGCGCTCGTTTCTTTTGCCGGGCAGGTTGCGGACGACCGCTTCGACGATCCGATACGCAGGTTTGTCGGATACGAGGGACGAGCGTGCGACCGCACGAACGGACCCGCGTGTCCGTGAAGGTAATGTCCCCGCGGCTCGTCAATGGCAGCAAATCTCCACGATGAGCGGGGCGGACATGCATCTTTTCTTTCAAGAGCTGCTCAACGGCCTCGTCGTCGGCAGCATCTATGCGCTCGTGGCGCTGGGGCTCGCGCTGATCTACGGCACGATGGGCGTGCCGAACTTCGCGCACGGCCACCTCTACATGCTCGGCGCGTACGTCGCGTTCGCCGGCGTCACGATCGCGCACATCGGTTACTGGCCGTCGATGCTCGCCGCGATCGTCGTGCTCGCGCTGGTCGGCGTGCTGCTCGAGCGGCTGGTGTTCCGGCCGCTGCGCAACGCGCCCGAGGTCAACACGATCATCGCCGCGGTCGGCGTGCTGTTCTTCCTGCAGCAGTTCGCGCAGCTGCTGTTCGGCGGCGACTACCGCGTGTTTCCGACGCCGTACGACAAGGTCGTGCACTTCGGCGGCTTGGTCGCCACGCAGCAGCAGCTCATCGTGATCGTCGCCGCCGCAGTGCTGATGATCATCCTGTTCTGGTTCCTGAAGCGCACGCTCACCGGCGCGACGATCGAAGCGGTCGCGCAGAACCGGGCCGGCGCGGCGCTGGTCGGCATCGACACCGACCGCGTCTCGATGATGGTGTTCGCCATCTCCGCCGGGCTCGCCGCGGCCGCCGCCACGCTGATCGCGTCGATCAACCTGATCTCGCCGTCGATGGGATTCTCCGTGATCCTCAAGGCGTTCGCGATCATCGTGCTGGGCGGGATGGGCAGCGTCCCCGGCGCGATCCTCGGCGCGTTCATCCTCGCGTTCGCGGAGAGCTTCGGCGGGACGTACATCTCCACGAGCTATCAAGACGCGATCGCGTTCGCGGTGCTCGTCATCATCCTCACCGTGCGGCCCACCGGCCTGTTCGCGAAAGGGACGTGATGCGCCGGGCCTTTTGGATCGCCGCGGCGCTCGTCGCGGTGGGCGTTCCGCTGCTGCATCCCAACTCGTACGTGCTCGACGTGATCGCGAAGGCGTACATCACCGCGATCGCCGTGTACGGGCTCAACGTGATCCTCGGTTACACGGGCTTGCTGAACCTCGGGCACGCCGCGTTCTTCGCGATCGGCGCGTACGGCGTCGCGCTGCTCGAGAAGAACGCCGGCTGGCCCTTCTGGCCCGCGCTGCTCGCCGGCTGCCTCGGCAGCGTGGTGCTCGGCTTCTTCGTCGGCATCATCTCGCTGCGCACGCGCGGCAACTACTTCGCGATCTTCACCGCGGCGATCGGCGTGATGATCTCCATCGTCCTCACCAACGCCGACAAGATCACCGGCGGCAACGTGGGGATCGTCGCGATCCCGCCCCCGCCGAACATCGGGCCGGTCTCGTTCGCGGACGACATCCCCAAGTACTATCTCGTCCTCGCGATCCTCGTCTTCGCCGTCGCCGTGTGCGCGCTGGTGCGCAACTCGCTGGTCGGGCGCACGTTCGTCGCGATCGCCGACAACGAGGATCTCGCGCGCGCGACCGGCGTCGATGTGCCGCGCACGAAGCTCGTCGCGTTCATGCTCTCGACGTTCCTCGCGGGCCTTGCCGGGGGCGTGTACGCGGCGTACGTCGGGTTCCTCGGGCCGGACCAAAGCGGCCTCGACGTGACGTTCCAGCAGCTGCTGTTCCTGGTCGTCGGCGGGATCGGCACGATCTCCGGCCCGCTGCTCGGCACGCTGCTGCTCGAAGGCGTCTCGCAATGGCTGCAAGGCGTGCAGCAGTACCGCTTCATCATCTTCGGCCCGCTGCTGGTCGTGCTCGTCATCTTCTTCCCGCACGGCATCGCCGGCGGGCTCGCGCGCCTGCAGCGCAGAATCGCGCCGCGCGGCCCGACGCCGAGCGCGCGCACCGCGAACGCGCCGGAGGCGGCCGCATCATGAGCACGACCCGTAGCGCAGCGGAGGCGACGAACGGCGCACCTTTGCTCGACGTGCGCGATGTCACCAAACGCTTCGGCGGGCTCGTCGCGGTCGACTCCGTGAGCTTCAGCGTGGATGCCGGACACATCAAGGCGATCATCGGACCGAACGGCGCCGGCAAGTCGACGCTGTTCAACCTGATCTCCGGCTTCTATCCGCTCACGTCGGGAAGCATGTCGTTCGACGGCGAGGAGATCGCCGGTTTGCCGATGCACGCGATCGCGCGCCGCGGCGTCGCGCGCACGTTCCAGACGACGAGCCTGTTCTCGCACCTGACCGTGCTCGACAACGCGATGATGGGCTATCGCATGCACACGAAAAGCGCGCTGTTCGACGTGCTGCTGCGCACGCCGCGCACGCGGCGCGAGGAGCGCGAGAGCCGCGAGCGCGCGTTCGAAGCGCTGCGCTTCGCCGGCATCGAGCCGTTCGCCGACCGCGTCGCGGGCTCCATCCCGCAAGAGGCGCAGAAACGGCTGGCGATCGCCGTCGCCGTCGCGTCCGACCCGCGCCTGGTGCTGCTCGACGAGCCCGTCGCCGGCGTCACGTCCGAGGAAACGGACGCGCACGCCGAGCTCATCCGCACGATGGCGCGGCGCGGCCACACGATCTGCCTGGTCGAGCACAAGATGAACCTCGTGATGGGCCTCGCCGACTCGATCGTCGTGCTGCACCACGGCCGCAAGATCGCCGAAGGAACGCCCGCGCAAGTGAGCGCCGATCCCGCGGTGATCGAAGCGTACCTCGGAGCGGCATCACATGCTTGAGGTGCGCGGGCTGCGCGTGCGCTACGGGACGTCGTCGCCGGCGCTCGACGGCGTGGACCTCACCGTCGCACCGGGCGAGTGCGTGACGCTGCTCGGCGCGAACGGCTCGGGAAAGAGCTCGCTGTTCTCCGCGCTCAGCGGCCTGCTGCGCTTCGACGGCGACGTGCGCTTCGAGGGCGACGACGTCGGCAAGCTGCGGCCCGCCGCGATCGTCGCGCGCGGCATCGCGCAATGCCCTGAAGGCCGCAAGCTGTTCCCCGAGCTGTCGGTCGAGAAGAACCTGCGCCTCGGCGCGTACGTCGGGCGCCGCGACCGCCGCGGCACCGACGAAGCGCTCGAACGAGTGTGCACGCTCTTCCCCGACGTGCGCGACAAACTACGGGCTCCGGCGGGCGCGCTCTCCGGGGGACAACAACAGATGGTGGCGATCGGGCGCGCGCTCATGGCGCGCCCCAAGCTGCTGCTCCTGGACGAACCGTCGCTCGGCCTCGCGCCGCGCATGGTCCAGGCGATGCTCGATGCCGTCGCGGCGATCAACCGCGCCGGCACGATGGTGCTGCTCGCCGAGCAGAACGCGTACGCCGCGCTGTCGATCGCGCACCGCGGCTACGTCCTCGCGAACGGCAAAGTGGTGCTCGAAGGCTCGGCGAGCACGCTGCAACAGAACGAGCTGGTCAAAAAGGCGTTCATCGGCGCCTGAATTCAGGAGGATCCATGCTACGTAAGTTACGGGCAGCGCTGGCGTGCGCGGTCGTTCTCGCATTCGCGAGCACGATCGGCGCGACCGCGCAGACGTCCGGAAACGTGATCACGATCGGCTACACCGGGCCGCTCAGCGGCGGCGCGGCGGCATACGGCGCCGACGTGCAGCACGGGCTCGAGATGGCGATCGACGAGATCAACGGGTCCGGCGGCGTCACGGTCGGCGGCAAGAAGTCGACGTTCAAGCTGGTCTCGCTCGACGACCAGTATCTTCCGCCCAACGCGGCGACGAACGCGAAGCGGCTTGCGACGCAAGACGGCGCGCAGTTCGTCTTCTGCCCGCATTCGGGCGGCATCCTCGCGATCATGGGCTTCAACGAGAAGCAGACACCGAAGTTCCTGCTCGGCGGTTACTCCAGTGAGCCGGCGATCCTCACCCAAGGCAACAAGCTCACGCTGATGATCCCGCCCGCGTACGACTCGTACTTCAAGCCGTACACCGAACGCCTCATGAAGCGGTTCGGGAAGAAGCTCGGGCTCGTCGCCACGACGTCCGCGTACGGCAAGGCGTGGTCGGAAGGTTTCGACAAAGCGTGGAAGGCCGCGGGCGGCACCGTCACCGGCGACTACGGCGTGAACTACAACACGACGACCGACTTCTCGGGTGCCGTCACCAAAGCGCTGAGCGACAAGCCCGACGTGCTGCTCGTCGGCGGGCCGTCACAGCCCACGGGCCTCGTGATCAAGTCCGCGCGCAACCAAGGCTTCAAGGGCGGCTTCGCGATGATGGACCAGGCGAAGTTCGAGCAGGTCGAAACCGTCGCGACGCTCGCGGAAACCGAAGGTACGATCGGCGTGATCCCGTTCCGCGACTACAACGGGCCGGGCATCAAGCCGTTCATCGAGGCGTACAACAAGAAGTACGGCACGTCGCGGCTGCCCAACTCGGAGATCGCGCTGAACTACATGACGATGCACCTCTTCGCGGAAGCGATCACGAAAGCCAACAGCACCGACCCCACCGCGGTGATGGCGAAGATTCCCGACGCGGTGAAGTCGCTGCCCGGCAAGTACCAGCCCTCGAAGATCAACGGCGTCTCGAAGTCGGGGCATCTGCTGATCGAAGCGGTCGCGGCGATCGTGGAGAAAGGCAAGTACGTTCCGGTCCCGGTGCCCTTCACCGAGTAACCCGGAGAGGAGACGGCGATGCGCGGCTCGATGATGGACGTCCCGCTGATGATCAGCTCGCTCATCGAGCACGCGCGCCGCTTCCACGGCGATCAGGAGATCGTCTCGCGCACGGTGGAGGGTCCGGTCCACCGCTACACCTACCGGGACGCCGCGGCGCGCAGCGCACAGCTCGCGCACGCGCTGCGCACGCTCGGTGTGCAGCCCGGCGAGCGCGTCGGGACGATCGCGTGGAACGGTTACCGGCATTTCGAGCTGTACTACGGCGTCGCGGGCATCGGCGCCGTGTGCCACACGATCAACCCGCGCCTGCATCCGTCGCAGATCGCGTACGTCGTCAACCACGCGGACGACGCGTTCCTGTTCGTCGACCTGACGTTCGTCCCGCTCGTCGAAGCGCTCGCGCCGCAGCTCCCGCGCGTGCGCGGCTACGTCGTCATGACGGACGCCGAGCACATGCCGGCGACGTCGCTGCCGAACGCGTACTGTTACGAGACGCTGCTGTCACCGCAGCCGGCGTCGATCGGGTGGCCGGTGTTCGACGAGCACACCGCGTCGGGGATGTGCTACACGAGCGGGACCACCGGCGATCCCAAAGGCGTTCTCTACTCGCACCGCTCGACCGTGCTGCACGCGATGAGCGTCGGCATCGCCGAGGCCGCGCGCCGGCGGCCCAGCTACGGCGCGATCATGCCGATCGTGCCGATGTTCCACGTCAACGCGTGGGGCTATCCGTTCGCGGCGCCGATGATGGGCGCCAAGCTCGTGCTGGGCGGACCGCTGCACGATCCAGCGAGCATCTACGAGCTGATCGAGAGCGAGGGCGTCGAGAACGCCGGCGGCGTGCCGGTCATCTGGCTGAACATGCTCGCCTACATCGAGGCCAACGATAAACGGTTCAGCACGTTCAAGTCGCTGCGCGTCGGTGGTTCCGCTGCGCCGGCGTCGCTGATCGAAGCGTTCGAGTCGCGCGGCATCGAGGTGATCCACGGCTGGGGCATGACCGAGACGAGTCCCGTCTGCACGAACGGCTCGATAAAACCAAAGCACCGCAACGAGCGCGACCGGCTGCACTACCAGATGAAAGCCGGGCGCTGCGTCTACGGCGTCGACATGAAGGTGGTCGGCGAGGACGGCGAGGTCGTGCCCGACGACGGCGAGTCGCAGGGCGAGCTCTACATCCGCGGCCCGTGGGTCGCGAGCGGATATTACGACAATCCAGAAGCGAACGCGAGCCAGTTCGCCGACGACGGCTGGTTCCGCACGGGCGACATCGTGTCGCTCGACGCCGACGGCTACATGACGATCCACGACCGCAGCAAGGACCTCATCAAATCCGGCGGTGAGTGGATCAGCTCGATCGACCTCGAGAACGCTGCAGTGGGTCACCCCGACGTCATGGAAGCCGCGGCAATCGCCGTGCCGGATCCCAAGTGGGCGGAGCGCCCGCTGCTGGTGGTCGTCCGCAAACCGGACAGCACATTGCGCAGCGAGGACGTACGCGCGTATCTGAGCGACAAGATCGCGAAGTGGTGGATGCCCGACGAGGTCGTCTTCGTCGAGGAGCTGCCGCACACGGCGACCGGCAAAGTCTCGAAGAAGACACTGCGCGAGCGCTATGCCGCGGGAGCGCTGACGCCCGCGGGCTGACCCAGGTCGAATACCGGCGGAAGCCAAGCACCGCACATGATCACACGCTTGGCACGCATCGCGGCGTGCGCGATCGCAGCGGCCGTCGCGCTCGCGGGACAGGCGGGCGCGCAAACGGCGAGCCCGTCGCCAACGCCCGTTTCCGCGCCGACGGCCGCACCTGCACCGGCGGGGTTCAGCGCGCACGCGCATGCGAACGTCACGGTCGTGACCCCGAGCGGCACCTACGGCGGAACCGCGCAGCTCGGCATGGCGCAGCGCGCGAGCCGGACGCGCATCGACGTGCTGTCGCTCAAGAGCGAATCGGTGCCGATTCCCCCGATTGCGGCGACCGTGGTGATCAACCGCCAGGCGAACACGCTCACCGTCTGGAGCAACACGACGAAGCTCTACCGCGTGCAGCCGTTCCTACCGCGCGCGGCACCGAGCACCTCGCCGCGTGCGTCCGCAACGCCGCGCCCGCGGGCCACGATGCAGCCCAGCCCGTCGCCGGGGCCGGTGAGCCGGGGAACGTCGCCGTTCGCGAAGCTCGACGTGCTGTCGGTGACGCTGAAGCTCACCGGCCACACCACGACGGCCGGACTCCCGACGACCGGGTTGTCGTTCGACCTGCAGGTAAAGAACAAGGGCGACGCGGGGCCCACGCACGTGACCGCGACGACGCAGCTCGCCGACGAGTACGCGGTCTTTCCGATGACGATCGACATCTCGGTCGAGCCGGGCACCGCGCCGTTCAGCGCAAAGCTCGGCTACGCGGTGGACGATCTGACGCCCGGCATGCCGCCGACGGCGAGCTTCACGATCCCCGCCGGCTACCGCGAAGCGCCGTCACTGTTCGGCGTGATCTTCCCCGGCCGCTCGCCGAGAATGCCGTCGCGCGCGCCGTCACCGTCACCATCGCCGTTGCGCTGATCGCGCGCTGCTTCGCCGGCGCGACGACCTAACTCAATAGCCCAGATACGACCGGCGCACGCGGTCGTCGCGCATCAGCTCGTCGCCCGGGCCGTGCACGGCGACGTTGCCCGCTTCGAGCACGTACGCATGGTCGGCGGCTGCGAGCGCGACGGTCGCGTTCTGCTCCGCGACCAGGATGCTGACGCCGTCGTCTTTGTTTATCTGGCGCAGCAGGTCGAAGATCTGGCGCACGATCATCGGCGCGAGGCCCAGCGACGGCTCGTCGAGCAGCATGAGCGTCGGCTCCATCATCAGCGCGCGCGCGATCGCAAGCATCTGCTGCTCGCCGCCGCTGAGCGTGCCCGCGTTCTGGTGCTTACGGTCTTCGAGCCACGGGAAGTAGACGACGACGCGCTCGTAGCGCTCCTGCGTCTGCTTGCGGTTCTTCGTGTAGGCGCCCAGCGTGAGGTTCTCCCACACCGACAGTGCGCTCAGCGTTCCGCGCCCCTCCGGCACGTGCGCGATCCCCGTGCGCGCGCAATCCTCCGGCGTGCGGCGCGCCAGCGCCACCCCGTCGTACACGACGGTGCCTTCGCACTTGATCGTGCCGGTGATCGCGCGCAGCGTGCTCGTCTTTCCCGAGCCGTTCGCGCCGAGCAGCGCGACGATCGCGCCGCGCTCCACCGTGATGTCGATGCCGTGGATCGCTTCGATCTGCCCGTAGCGCCCGCAGAGATCGCGCGTCTCGAGCAGCGGTAATTCGGTCGTCGTCATACCGCGCCCAGATAGGCTTCGATGACCGCGGGGTTCGTGCGCACCGCATCGGGCGTCCCGTCCGCGAGCTTGCGGCCCGACGCCAGCACCACGATGTGGTCGGAGATGCGCATCACCAGCGCCATGTGGTGCTCCACCATCAGTACGGTGGTACCGAAGTCCGCCGCCACGCGCTTGATCGAATCGCCGAGCGCCGCCACTTCGGTGTGGCTCAGTCCGGCCGCCGGTTCGTCGAGCAGCAGCAGCTCCGGGCGCACCATCAGCGCGCGCGCGAGCTCGACGGTCTTGCGCACGCCGAAGGGAAGACCGAGCGCAGGCCGGTGCGCGACGCCGGCGAGCCCGAGCTTTTCGAGCACGCCCAGCGCTTCGTGCGTGGCATCGCTTTCCGCCGCCCACGCACCGAGCCCGGCGGGAAAACGCGTGTGGTACCCGACGAGCGCGTTCTCGAGCACCGTCATGTGGTCGAACAGCGCGACGTTCTGAAACGTGCGCGCGATGCGTTTGTTCGCGATCTGCTGCGGCGTGCACCGCAGCAGATCGTCGCCCCTGAACTGGATCTCGCCCGACGTCGGCTGGTACAGCCGCGTGATGCAGTTGAAGCACGTCGTCTTGCCGGCGCCGTTCGGCCCGATCAGGCCGGTGATCGCGCCCTCGGCGACGTCGAACGAGACGTCGCTGAGGGCGGTGATCCCGCCGAACCGGATCGTGAGGTTACGGACCGCCAGCAGCGACGCCACGCGTTCTTACCGTTCCGCCGTCGTCATCATCGTGCGGGTGTCGACGAGCAGCCCGGTGGGCGACCAGCCCGTTCCCAGCCACTTCGCCGCGATCAGTTGCGTGATCGGATAGCGGAACGTCGGCGAGGTGCGGATCACGACGCCGGGATATACGAGCGGGTTGTCCTTCTCGGTGAAGTTCGCCGCGATGTCCATCACCTTCTTGCGGGTGAGATCCTTGCCGGCTTTTTTGAGCACGTCGGCCATCGTGTACGCAATGGACACGCCGTACAGGAAGTTGCCGTCGTCCTTATCGGCCTTGGGCAGGTACTTGTCCATGATCTCGTTGTAGAGCTTCATGCCCTTGTCCCCGCCGTAGCGCGCATGGTTCGACGGGTCTTTGAGGTAGTACGTCGTGATGACGCCGTTGACCGCGTTCGGACCGCCCGCCTTCGTCGCAGCCTGCATGTACGGGATGGCGTTCGCCACGTTGTTGAGGTACTTCGTGGGGTACCACGACTGCTGCGCGGCGAGCACCATCGACTGGATCGCGAACTTGGGCGTCGCGAAGATCATCAGCGTGTCGGCGCCGGACGCTTTCAACGTCGCGATCTGGGAGCCCACGCTGGGATCGGTCGTCTCGTACGACGCCATCTTGACGATCATGTCCTGGTGCTTGCCAAGACCTTTTTTCAGGCCGGCGTTGTAATCTTCGCCGTAGTCGTCGTTCTGGTAGATGACGGCGATCTTCGCCTTGGGATGGTTGCGCAGGATGTCTTGCGCGTACAGGATCGCTTCGGCTTGGTAGTCGGGCTGCCAGCCGATGGTCCACGGGAACTTCTGGTAGTCCTTGCCCCACGTCGTCGCGCCGGTCGCGACGAACAGGTGCGGGACGTTGTTCTGGTTGAGGTACGGGCGGACCGCCGTGTTCACCGCCGTGCCGAGCGTATCGAAGATCGCGAACACTTTGTCCTGCTCGACGAGCTGGTGCACGATCTGCACCGCTTGCGGCGGGCTGTAGCCGTCGTCTTTGTCGATCCACTTGATCTTGCGCCCGTTGACGCCGCCGTGGTCGTTGAGGTAGTCGAAGTACGCGCCGATGCCTTTGCCGATGTTGCCGTATGCCGACGCCGGGCCGCTGTACGGGTGCGTGCCGCCCAGAACGATCTCGGTGTCGGTGACGCCTTGCTCCGCAGCGGAGACGGGTGCGACGGCGCTGCCCGTGATCGTGAGCGCGAACGCCGCTGCGAACATTCCGGTGACGAATCTGCTGACGAATGGTTTCATATGATCTCCTCGACTGCGCCGAGCCGGCGCGGGGCTTGCGCTACTCGCGCGAGGGCTTCTCCAGCGCGATGGAAGTCGCGACCGGGGCGGAGGGTTCGAACGCGGGTTGTGACGGCCGCGGCCGGGCGAACCGGCGGTACAGCCGCTGCACGCCCCCGACGATCCCGTCGGGGACGAACATCATCATCAAGATGAGCGTAACACCGTAAACGACGCTCGGGGCGCCGGCGTTCACGCGCTGGGCCAAAAGCGGCAGAAACTCGATCACCAGCGCGCCGACGATCGCGCCCCAGAACGTCATGATGCCGCCGAGCACGGCGCCGATGAGCACCGTGATCGAGAGCGCGAAGCTGAACGTGTCGGGGCTCACGAACGCGGTCGTCATCGCGTAGAACGCGCCAGCGATGCCGGCCAAAACGGCGCTCCACCCGAACGCGAGCGTCTTGTAGTAGTACGGGTTGACGCCGAACGACACCGCGGCGATCGGGTTGTCGCGCAGCGCGCGCAGCGCGCGCCCGAACTTGCCGCGCACGAGCAGCGCCGACGCCAAGAACACGACGCCGGTGACGGCCCAGGTGACGTAGTAGAGCCAGTGCTGCGCGTCGAGCGGCACGCCGGCGGGCGTCGTCACCGCGTCGATCGACATCCCGCCGAAGCCGCCGGTGATCTGCTTGTAGTGTTTGAGGAACGACGGCGCGGCGACCGCGAGCGAGAACGTCGCGAGCGCGAGGTACACGCCTTCGAGCCGCAGCGCAACGAGGCCGATCAGCAGCCCGAATGCACCGCACGCGACCGCGGCGACCGGCACGCCGATCCAGTACGGCCAGCCCGCGTTGTGCGCGAGGATCGCGACGACGTACCCGCCCAGCGCCATGAACGCGCCGTGCCCGAGCGAGATCTGGCCGTTCATCCCGGTGAGGATGATCAAACCGAGGATCGCGATCGCGTACGCCGCGACGTAGATGAGATCGAACACGAGGAACGACGGCACGACCCACGGCAGGACCGCGATGATCGCCACCGCGATCGCGACGCGGGTCAGCACTGCGCCGTTCGGGCGCATCTAGACGCGGTGCACCGCGGCGCGCCCGAACAGCCCGGCGGGGCGCACCATCAGCACGACGACGATGATCGCGAGCGCGGCGGCGAGGCGCAGCTCGTTGCCGATCGCCTCGACGTACGTGCCCAAGAGGTTGATCACGACACCGAGGATGAGCCCGCCGACGACCGCGCCGATGGGGCTCTCGATGCCGCCCAGCACCGCCGCGGCGAACGCGTACACGATGACGCTCTGCATCATGTTCGGATCGAGGAAGACCACGGGCGCGATCATGATCCCGGAGATCGCGCCGACGGCGGACGCGAGACCCCAGCCCAGCGCGAGCATCCACCCGACGCGAATGCCGAGCACGCGGCTCTGCTCGGGATAGAGCGCCGCGGCCCGCATCGCGAGGCCGAGCTTCGTCTTCTGAAAGAACAGCGTGATGAGCCCGAGCGTGATGAGCGAGACGACGATGACGCCGACGTCCTGCGCGCTGAACGCGACGCCGCCGATCTGCAGCGGCGTGGTCGGGAACGGCGTCGGGAACGGCTTTACGATGTAGCCCCAAAACCAGCCGGCCAGACCGTTGATCGCGGTGAACAGGCCGAGCGTCACGATCACGAGGGTGAGCTGCGGCGCGCGCTCCACCGGCCGGATCACCAGCCGCTCCAACAGCACGCCGCCGACGAACGCCACCACGATCGTGATGAAAAACGCGCCCCACATCGGCACGCCCATCTGCACCAGCTGCCA
>JAQBPK010000322.1 GCA_028287565.1 Vulcanimicrobiota bacterium | reverse complement strand
GCGACAGCACCTTGAAGCCGACCATCGCGGCCGACGCGGGGTTCGTGCCGTGCGCGGTGTCCGGAACGATCACGACGTTGCGCTGCGGCTCGCCCTTCTTGCGGAAGTAGGCCTTGGCGATCAGCAGCGCGGCGAGCTCGGCGTGCGCGCCGGCGGCGGGATTGAGGGAGAACGCCGCCATGCCGAACAGCGATGCGAGCGCGCGCTCGAGCTCCCACATCACCGCGAGCGCGCCTTGCGAGGCGTGATCGGGCGCGAACGGGTGCAGGTCGCGCAGCGCGGGCACGTTGGCCATCGCGTCGTTGATGCGCGGGTTGTACTTCATCGTGCACGACCCGAGCGGATAGAACGCCGTGTCGATGCCGAACGTCTTCTGCGAGAGGCGCGTGAAATGGCGCACCACGTCGAGCTCGCTGTTGTCGGGCAGCGGCAGGTCGTCGCGCAGCGCGTCTTTGGGCAGCAGCGTGTCGAGCGCGGGGCCGCTCGGAAGATAGCGGTTCGCGCGCCCTTCCTGGCCGGTCTCGAAGATCAGCGGCGTGTCAAACGCGGGCAGCGGCACGGGCCGGAATCTCCGAGAGGGCGGTGACGAGGCGGTCGACGTCCGCGCTCGTGGTGAGCTCCGTCGCCGTCATGAGGATGCAGTCGCCGAGCTCGGGATAGAAGCGTCCGAGATCGAGACCGCCGAGGATCTTCTTGCGCTCGAGCGCGCCGAGCACGTCCGCGGCGCGGCCGGGGACGCGGATGGCGACCTCGTTGAACGTCGCGCCGGTGAAGCGCGCCGCGAAGCCGTCGAGCGCGGTGACCTTGCGCGTGAGCTCGTTGGTGCGCGCGACGTTGAGCGCGGCGCAGTCGCGGAGGCCCGTCTTGCCTAGCGCGGCGAGATAGACCGTCGCGCACAGCGCGCAGTGCGCCTGGTTCGTGCAGATGTTCGACGTCGCTTTCTCGCGGCGGATGTGCTGCTCGCGCGCCTGCAGCGTCAGCACGTACGCCGTCTTGCCGTTCGTGTCGACGGACTTGCCGGCAAGCCGGCCCGGGATGCGGCGCAGATGCTCGGTAGTCGCGGCGATAAAGCCGACGTGCGGACCGCCGTACGCGATCGCGTTGCCGAACGACTGCGCCTCGCCGACGCAGATGTCGGCGCCCCACGATCCCGGCGCCGCGAGCGCGGCGAGCGACATCGCTTCGGCGACCACGCCGATCACGACGGTCTTCGTCGCTTTGATGCGCTCGCCGACACCGTTCGGCAGCGCGTCGATGACGCCGAAGACGTTGGGCGACTGCACCACGACCGCGGCGTAGCGTTGCTCCGCGAGCGCGGCGTCGAGCGTGGAGAGATCGGTGCGACCATCCGCGCCGTACGGCAGCTCGTCGATCGCGAGATCCAAGCCGTCCGCGTACGTTCGCAATACCGCGCGGTAGTTCGGATGGACGGCCTTTGAGACGAGCACGGCTTTGCGCCCAGTCGCGTTCACAGCCATGATGACGCCTTCGGCGAGCGCGGTCGCACCGTCGTACACCGATGCGTTTGCGACGTCCAGGCCCGTGAGCAGCGCGATGTAGGTCTGCCACTCGTAGATCGCCTGCAGGTAGCCTTGCGAGACCTCGGCCTGGTACGGCGTGTACGAGGTGAGGAACTCGCCGCGCATCGCGATCGCGCCGACGACCGGCGGAACGTAGTGGCGGTAGGCGCCTGCGCCTAGGAACGACGTGTAGTCGCCGGCGGTCGTGCGCGCGGCGAAGCCGCGGAAACGTTCGGCGATCTCGATCTCGGTGAGTTGCGGGGTGACTTCGACGGGGGCGCGCAGCGCGACGGCATCGGGCACGCGGACGAGATCGTCCAGCGAGTCGACGCCGATCACGCGCAGCATCGCCTCGATGTCCTGGGCGGTATGCGGCGTGTACACGTGTTCTCCGGGGCGGGTTAGGCGGAACGAAGGTTAGACCCGACGCGCCCCAGGTCCGTTTTCGCTAGCTTTCGGCGATCAGTTGCTCGTACTGCTCGGGCGACAGGAGGTCGTTCGTCTGGCCCACGTCACCGAGCTTCACCTTGTAGAACCAGCCCGCGCCGTAGGGATCGCGGTTAACCGAAGCGGGATCGTTCTCGAGGCCGTCGTTGATGCCGACCACTTCACCGCCGACCGGCGTGAAGATGTCAGACACGGCTTTCACCGACTCGACGACCCCGATGCTGCCGAACTGCGTCAGCCCCGCGCCGACGCGCGGCAGCTCGACGTAAACGATGTCGCCGAGCGACGCCTGCGCGTAATCGGTAATCCCGACCGTCGCGACATCGCCGTCCATTTTCACCCACTCGTGCTCTTTGCTGTAGAGCAGACCTGCCGGTACTCCGTTCGCCATCGGTGCTGATGGTAGCGCGCTGGACGACGGGAGTCCTCCGCGCGCGCTAGCCCTTCGGGCGCTTGTAGAACTGCTGCGGCGTCACGACGGCCGGATGGCGCGTGCCGCGGACCTCGACTTCAAGCCGCGTCCCCTCGGCCGCAGCGGACGCGTCGAGCAGCGCCGTCGCGATGTTCCTTTGCACCGTCGGGCCGAACGAGCCGCTGCGAATCTCGCCGACGCGCACGCCGCCCGCAAGAACCGGGTAGCCGGCGCGCGCCGGGACGCGGCCTTCCATCACCAGACCGACGATGCGCGGGTAGTCGCCGGCGTCACGCTGCGCGAGGAGCGCGTCTTTGCCGGTGAACGCCGGCTTGTCGAGCTTGATCGCCCACGAAAGACCGGCCTGCAGCGGCGTGATCTCCTCGGTGAGCTCGTGGCCGTAGAGCGCCATGCCGGCTTCTAAGCGGAGCACGTCGCGCGCACCGAGCCCGCACGGCTCGAGCCCGCGCTCGCGGTTCTCGGCGAGCAGCAGATCCCACACGCCCGTCGCTTCGTCCGACGGAAGGAACAGCTCGAAACCGTCCTCGCCGGTGTAACCGGTGCGCGCGATGACGATCGGCTCGCGCGTGCCTTTCACGCGGGTTTCCGTGCAGGCGTAGTATTTGATCAGCGCGAGCTCGGCCTCGGCGTACGGCTGCAGCCATTCAACGGAGCGCGGGCCTTGGATCGCGATCAGCGCGTAGTCGCCGTGCAGGTTCTTCAGCTGGACGTCGCCGGAGCGATTGGCGCTGACGTGCGCCCACATCTTGTCGGCGTTACCCGCGTTGACGACCAGCAGCCAGCGGTTGTCGTCGAGCCGGTAGAAGATGACGTCGTCGTGCGCGCCGCCGTGCTCGTTGGTGAACACGTTGTAGCGCGCCTGGCCGGGCTTCATGTTCGCGACTTTGTTTGTTGTGAGCGTCTCGGCCCAAGCACCGACGTCGGCGCCGGTGAGCGAGAACTGCGCCATGTGCGAGAGATCGAACAGCCCCGCCCGTTTGCGCACGGCGTCGTGCTCTTTGAGGATGCTTGTGTACTGCACCGGCATCTCGAACCCGGCAAACGGCACGACCCGGGCACCGAGCGCTAGATGGGCGTCAAAGAGCGCGGTGCGGCGAAGCGTTCCGTTGATCTCAGTGGTCATGTCAGCGGACGAGTGCTACGCGAACACTTCGCCGTCCTTCGCTAGCTCACGGCGCAGGTACAGCGGAAGAGCAAACAAGCGCCGGTGAGTTTCCGCGTCATAGAACCAGTTCTCTCCGCGCAGAGAACGAACGTACATATCGATGCGCGCCGGATCGGTGGAAGCCACATCGACACCGTCGCTGCAGGCGATGAACGCCCAATCGTTGTCGAAAGCCGGAACGTGCGTGTAAAAGCTACGAACGTTCGTGAAATGGGGACGCAGTGAACGTGCCATCTTCGCGTGCAGCGCCATGTTTTGAAATCCTACTGTCGACGCTTGCAGGACGTACACGCCGTTAGGCACGAGACGAGCTTTGATGTCGTGGAACACGTCCACGTTGAACAGCGGGAAAGAAGGCGAGTCGGGCAGCGGCTCGGTGAGATCGCTGATCACGACATCATACGAGTCGCGGTCTTCTTTGATGAACCTTAGCGCGTCGCCGATGATCACACGAGCGCGCGAATCCTCGAAAGCACCGCTGGACCATTCCGGCAGATACTTCTTCGAGAGTTCGACGACTTCGCCATCAATGTCGACCATTGTGCAGCGGCGTACCAGCGGATTACGCAATACCTCACGAAGCGTCGCGCCCTCGCCGCCTCCCATGATGAGGACGTCCGCCCGCCCATCCACCG
Organism: Vulcanimicrobiota bacterium; assembly: GCA_028287565.1. GTDB lineage: Bacteria > Vulcanimicrobiota > Vulcanimicrobiia > Vulcanimicrobiales > Vulcanimicrobiaceae > Vulcanimicrobium. Next base: position 21,536 of record JAQBPK010000322.1, on the reverse strand, counting down.
ACGCCATCGCTGGGTGCACCAGTGACTCATGGTAGATCTTCTCGTCCGCCTCGGACGATTGGGTATCTCCGTCGAGGACAAGCATCTTTCCGAAGACGGGCGTTCGCAGCACTGCAACCGACTGGAACGGCGTTCTTCCCGCATAGTATGTTTCCTCAATGGCGTGCGCATGCAACTCAGTCGGCGCGAACTGCTCGGTGTACCATTGATAGTGCTCGGTCTTCGGCATGGCGCCGTCGGTTGGGCGGCAACGTGCAATGCCCTGCCGTTGCGCCTCACCGAATCGGCCGGATCACACCGGTAGAGCGGGGATTGATGCCACCATGCAGTTCCGGAGTTTGCGCGAACCCTTCTGCTCTCAATTCTGCGCGCAACGCGATGACCGTTTGCTGTGCCGTCGCCGCCAGACCACCCGAAAGTCGGAGTTGCCGAAGCAAAAAGTACGTCAAGACGCCGTTTCCCCGGTCTCCACGAATCAATTCATCAGCCAATTCGTCGCTGCCGCACGCAGCGAGAACCAGTACGTTCGGCTTAGCAATGAACTGCGCGAAGTTTGTCGTCAAGCCTAGGCGGCGCAGCCTCGCTACCTCCGCCGCGACGAGAGCTGGTAAGGGAATCGTGCGGGGGCCCGCTAGCTTCACTGGCGCGACGGCAAAAGCGGCGGCCATATGGGGCTGCAGCCCACCGGAATAGCACGAGTCGGCAATGATAGTGGCGCGTGCGCCGGGCGGAACTGCATCTAAGAGCGTGCCGAGGCGCTCATCGGTGATAACACGGTCCGGGTCGCCATCGAAATCAAAGGGACATATCGCGTCGTGGACCGCGTTGTTCGAAGGGAAGGGGGCGCCGTGGCCGCTGTAATGAAAGATTAGCTCATCGCCGGTACGGAGTTCCGAAATCTCGGTGCATAACGATCCAACAATAGCTTCGGTCGTTGCGTCACCGTCGAGAAGCGGCCGCCTCACGGCAACCCCCAGATATGCTAAAAATAGCGCCATGTCGGCAGCGTCGTTCCTGCATCCGATCAGGCGAGGCATATCTGTGGGCCTCTGATAGTTTTCGATTCCGACCAACACTGCTGTTCGCATTGAACCTCCAGACTCGTTCCAGAGTACGGTGGAGCGGTAAACCGGCGGTTACAGGCCGCTCAGGTTCGTTCTACGGGATTTCCACAATGCCCCGGCCGCGTTGTCGTCGCTTACCCTCGTACCATGGTGGAGCGGACCGAGATGCTCGAACACGTCCTGCAAGACGCCCTCGCGATCGCCGAAGAAACGAGCGACGACAACCTCGTGCGGCATATCCGAGATGCTCAGCTTTCACTGCGATCTTGGACGGAAGCCAACCTTCGAATCCGGGTCGACCTGTTCGCAGGGCGGGTAATAGCCGGTGGTCTACCCGTACCGTTAACCAAGGGGGAGCTGGCGCTCATCACGGCGCTCTCGGTACACGAGCGCGGCGCGTCTCGTGAACTCCTTGCCGAGGAGTTGTATCCTGCCGCGGAGCCACGGAGCGCTATCAACTCGTTGAAAGTCTACGCACATCGTGTTCGTCGGCGGATAGGCTCAGCGGACGTGATTCGGTTTCGGGACGGCCGATATGCTTTGGGAAATTCGGTGGACGTAGAGCTTCCGCGGCTCGAAGCAACGGTCCGTCGCGCACAGTTTGATGACGATGCGCTGGCCGAAGCTCGCGAGCAGCTTGAAAGCACCCGGCACCGTTTGACGCTCGGCCGTCCGCAGTTCATGTTGGACTGGGAATGGTTCGAGCCGACGGAGCAACGGCTTCTTGATCTCACTCGCGACGTGACGACGATTCTCGCTCAAGACGCCTTGCGCAATGAGCGTTATCAGCGCGCCATCGAACTTGCCGGCGATCTTACGCTCGAAGATCCCCTCGATGAAGTCGCGCCGGAGATTGCGATCCGTGCATTTCTGCTTGCGGGAAACCGAGCCGCCGCAATATTGGAGTATCGACGCTATTCCTCGACGCTGAAGCGTGAGATCGACGCGCCGCCGCCCGACGGCCTGACGGCGCTGATCAGAGGCTCGCCCTCTGAGCGCTGAGATCCCATCGCACGCACCCGTAGGTCGCGGGTACCAAAGGCAAAGGTTGGGCAAAACCGACAACTGCCGGGCCGACGCCGATGTTCTCGTACGCGCGCGACAACGGAATGCAGCCCACTTCACTGTAAATGCGCTCGATCGCGCGTGACTGTGCTCCGCTACCTATAGCGCCCTCGAACACAGGATCGCACCAGCGAGCGAAATTCCCGCCGTTTGGGGGCCGATTCCGGCATAACCAATCCGCGGCAAGATCGGGGTTGTTTCTATAAAGCAGGCCGTACACCGCGACGTCGAACTTCCCGCTTCGCAGGGGCCCGGCCGAACCTGTATACATGAATGCTGGATAAGGGCGCAAAACAGAGCGCAATCCAACAGCCTTGAGTTGCTGCTGCAGCATTGTCATCGTTCTCTCGTGGGCGGGACTACCGGCCACATAAACCAGCGTCAATTCGCGGTCGCCCATTAGTGCACGCAACGCTGCGCCACGCTCCGGATGAAACTCCAGGAGTCGTGCGAAAGCGGAGTCGCTTTCAGACGTCAGCAACAACGACGCAAGAAGAGACGTCCGCTCGCGGTCGAAAGCTCTTTGGAGGACCGGAACGTTCGCCACGGCTGCGAATGCGTGACGCGCCGCGACCGTGTCCAGGACGCCGGCCGTGTTGATCATCAATACCGCGGTCGAGGTGACACGGCGAACGCGCCGAAAGTTTCCCATTCCTAAGGGTCTTGGTGGCAGCGGCAATGCGATGTCCGCTTCGCCGGCGATGAGTTGCACATTTGCGGTCACATCCAGCGTCACCAAACGAAGCTCGATTCCATCGAGCGGGCTCGTGCCCCGAGGCGAGCCGGTCCATCGCTCGAGCAACCACCGCTCGGGCTCGGGCCGGCGGCGGACGGCGAACGGGCCAGTTCCAATTGGACGCCGACCAGCATCATGGCGGATCAACGGCAACGCGGGATAGCCGTACGGTCCAAAGAACGATCGGACGAAATCATCGTGTGGCTCACGCAAGTGGACTTCGAATTCCCGATCTCCGGTGACCCGAACGTGACTGACCCAAACATACGGCTCCCGCGTACCCCACGGGGTTCGGCGCAGCGCGCTGATCGCGTCGGCGATGTCCGAAGCGCGGACATGGCGACCGTCATGCCACCGCACGTCGCGCAGGCGATAATGATACACGCTCTTCCCTACGCTCCACTCAGGCAGTCGCTCGGCCAGCACAGGGACCAGGCCGTCGTTCCATCCAACGAGGCCGTCGGCATAGAGCCATGCCAATTCGTCAACGCCATGTTCGGCGTCGAGGTACGGATCGAGATCGTGTCCGAGCGGTCCGGCCGTTATCCGGAGCACCCGCCGCGCCGGACGGGCCAACGCGGCAACGCCGAGCGAGTTGATCGTGCCGAAGAGAAACGTGCCGCGGTCCACTTTTCTATCTTTCTTTCTACGCGGTTAACGCTTTGAGCCCACGCGCCGTGGTTCTCGACCGTGATCGTGCGCTCCGCGAAGTGAGCGCCCTCATCGCAGAGGCGCATGCCCGTGGTGACGCTGCCGTCGTGCGCATCTCAGGCCCTCCCGGAATCGGTAAAACAACGTTTCTGCGCTATGTCCTTGAGTATTTTCCGCCGGTTGGCCGAGCCCTCGTTACGTCCGCGGAACCGTCTGCGCAAACGCGGCATGGCGAGTGCATCAAGTCGCTGCTCAATGGCGTCGCATCGGTGAACGCTAATGAAGAAGAACTCGTGAAGCTCATGGACGACGTGCTTCCGGAAAAAGGCAGCCTTTGTGTCGACGACGCGCAATGGCTCGATGAGATCAGTAAGCGGGTCATCAGCCATGTCGTGCTGACCCGAAAGGCGCCGCTCATCGTGCTGCTGTGCGACAGGCGCGAGAACGCGGACGACTTCCCGAGCCATCAGAGCGTTCGGCTCGCACCACTACGAACCGCCGCTGCGGAGCAACTCGTGCGCCGCACGTATCCCCACGCATCCAAGGCGATCGTATCGGAAATCGTCACGGCGGGGTCAGGCAATCCATTTAGTTTGAAGTTTGTCGCCCAGGAGGCGGCGAGGCGGCGCGTCCGCTCAGCGGACGATGTCGATGCGTCGTTCGATGCCGCCGTGCTCAGGCGTTTGGAACGGTGCGGCCAGAGTGCACGAAGCATCGTCAGACACTGCGCCTTCGCCGAGCCGACAGCTGATCTGCGGAACATTGCGCGCGCAGTCGGCATATCGGTTGAGAACGTTGCGGAAGGACTCTCAGAGGCAGGCGACCTTCTCACGATCCAAGACCTCGTTGTGATGTTTCGGCATGCGGTCATTGCGGAAGCCATTCGCAGGACAGCCGGCGATCCGGTGAGCTATTACCGGCGCCTTCTTGGCTCACATCCGCGCGATGACGAGCGGCCGGAGAACGTGGCGGCGAGGCTCCGATATGCGCGCGGCTGCGGTGACGACTCGACTGCCGCATCGGCAGCCCTTCACCTGGGACGCACGCTCGTCGCGTCCGGCTCACTCGCGACCGCGCTGGAGTACTTGAAGATCGCACTGCGGTATGCGCCGCGTCCGCTTCCTGTCGAATATGCTGTAGAGTATGCCGGCGCGCTCCAGCAACTTGCTCTTGATGAAGCGGCCGCGGAATTTCTCATCACTGAGCTGCGCGGAGCTCGAACGCGTGGAGACGGCTACGCCGCCGCTCACCTGATGACATCATATTGCTCGGTAGCGCTAACGCTCGAGCGCTTTGCCGAGCTTGACGCCTCATGGGGACCGGTTGAGTCGTTGGCACGTTCCAGGGAACCGGATGCCGTCCCCGTATTGCAAACTGCTCGCCTCGCTTCATATGCGTTCGCCGGACGTTTGGCCGATGTTGAGAAGTTATCTGCAGCGATAAGTCTCCGGTGGAACGACTACCGCGCCCTTGCATTCGCGGCCAGCCTCCGCGGCGACGCGGAGTCCGCACGCGAACGACTTCAGCTGTATCAAGCGGGTCTTGGAACCGCACACGGCCGCATGGCGAAAGGGGATCGTGCGCTCGATGCAACGATTGGGCTGTTTTCGGTCGGAGTCGCCGCGTTACGCGGTTTCGAGGCTGGATTGGGCGAACAACCTGGTTCCCGAGATTACGCGACCGATACCGCGCTGAAGCTTCTCAGACTATTTTGCGATGGTGCCTGGAGCGAGGCAGATACCCTGCTGTCGGCGCTCGCGGTTCGAAGCGGTGACGAGATGGAGCCGTACAGCGTCCTGGACGTGAGAATGCTTTTCGCTGCGCTTGCTCATCGTGCGGTGTTCGCTCCCGAACGCGTACTCCGCACGATACGGGATTTGATCGGGCGAGGCCGGTATCGCCATGCCGTAGCCCCTGCACGCTGGTATTGGGTCGCGTGCAGTGGACAAGGGTTTACCGTCCCGCCCGACATCGCCGAATTCGTTGCCTCGTCGCTGGCGACGCAGCCCATGCCGTACTTGCTCGGCGGAATTCCGCTTGCTGTTGCATTGCTTGCACCACAGCTCGGAAAAGAGCGCTGTACAGAAAGCATCGCCCGCGCAGCCGTCTTCACATCGCGCTGGCATCGCGCTCACGCCGACCTCGCAACGGCGATTCTCACCGAAGACAGCACGGACTTACGCACGTCACGAGACGAGTTTTCAGCTCTGGGTGCACCGGTCTTCGCGATGTTTGCCGGCGTCAAGCTGCCGATTCCACGAGCCGTGGATGTCGCCCTCGCGAGAGCGCTCGACTTCCCTCAACGCGCACAACGCGCCGCCGAGCCGCGTGCACCACTTACGAGGCGAGAACGAGAGGTCGCCGAGCTAGCCGCTCAAGGTCTTTCAAACCGAGAAATCGCGATGAAAGCCGCGATGAGCGAGCGCACCGTCGAGGTTCATCTCACGAAAGCGTTTCGCAAACTCGGGGTACGCTCGCGTAGCGGGCTCGCGCACGTCCTTCTACGGTAGATCCGTCGGGAATCCCAGATCCTTGTTATTATAGGTCCCAAGGGGCGCACTGGGGTCGTTAGGAACCCAGTGAAACGAGCGATTTGGTGCGATTTGGCGCAGCGGTTCTGGAACCGGCTCGTTCGGATTCGGATGGATGTCGTGCCCGGTTACCGCGAGCGTGAGCCGGCGAAGCTGCAGGAACATCGAACGATGGATGTTCGCGAAATCGTTGACGTTCAGGCCGATGCCCTGACCATCGGGAATTTCGTCCGCCAGCAGCTTCAACCACTGCTTGGTAAAGTCTCCGCCGTCGATCCCTTTTCCGGCGGAATTGTTGTGCCACGTGCGCGAAAGATTATAGTATTTGTGCCGTAGCACCCTGTCGCCGCTTAACGCGTGAAGCAATACATCGGCGATGGCGACGGTTTGCGCGGCGGTTAGCGTGCCGGGCATCTTAGAAGACGGGATATGTGGAGGCGGCATGGCGTTCGCCTCCATCTTTTCGTACCACGGCTGGTTGGGATCAGGTTCGTCGTGGATCCGAGCCGCGCTGTCCTCGGCATTCCGTGCACGGCGCCGCGCGTAGGCAGCACGTTCGCCGGGGCCGGCGAGATCCTGGTCCGCGGTCTCGTAATCGGTCGCCGCGGAAGTGCATGCGAGTTCCTCGTGACCCTCGAGCTCCTCTCGCCCCTCGCGTCCGCTGTCTTTTCGCTCATGGTGATTCATGGATCAAGTCCTCCTCGGAATATGATACGATATCCGCGTAACTCTCTGGTTACAGCATGCGGGCTATCCTCCGTCTATGTTTGCTAACGCGCTGAGGAACGCTTCGGCGACTCCAGCACGAAAAAGCCCGCTGCCTGAGCAGCGGGCCGATTCTCCCTGAGCCGGGTTTCCCGAGGATGCTCCGCTGTCGGAGCTGGGGGAGCGTCAGGCCGTGGCCAGCAGCTCGCGACTATCTTTCTCGGTGGTGACGACGTGGGTGAAGCGGTTGTGGCCGGATTCGACTCCGCGCTTCATCTCAGTGGTCAGCATGGTCTTCGCGTCGAGTGCTTCCGCGGCGTATTCGCAAGCCGCCCATGGATCGGTGTGGTCGCCGCACGTGTAGAAGTCCATCGCGGCGTAGCCGGTCTCCGGCCACGTGTGGATCGACAGGTGCGACTCCTCGATCACCACCACTCCGGACACCCCTTGGGGCTGGAAGCGGTGGAAGGCCGTCGTGACGATGGACGCGTTGGCCGCTTTCGCCGCCTTCTCCATCATCGCACGGACCGCGTCGACGTCGGTGAGCTTGGCGGCATCACAGCCGGACAGCTCGCAGACGATGTGCGTACCGAGTGCTTTCAATTTTTGTCTGGTCTCCTCGGGAGCTTTCGGTTGGGAGAATCCCACCTCCAGGTGCGTCGTCCAGCGCGTGCGGTACACCGTCTCGCTGTCGACCTTTCAGCAGACTCTTGCCGGCACGGCCTCCTTTGGGCCGAACGGACGTTCCACTGCGAAGGCGCGTAGGGCGCGCCGTCCCCTAACCGACTGCCGTGACCCCACGCTCATAACGAGGCATGGGGTCCGTGAAGTCCGTCGCCTATCGTACCCCCCAGGGGTCCCCTTGTAAATAGCTTTCGTTCGCGAGCGTGAACCCGGTGCCGGGATGCCGAACCAAGACCGAGATGCCGACCTCCGACGCGACCGCCCGAGGGCGCGCGCTCGCCCGCGCGGGACACCTCGACGAGGCGCTCGCCGTCTTTCTCGACGCCGTGGCGCGCGATGACCGCGAGCTCGATGCCCACCTCGGCATCTACGAGGTCGCTCAGATCCTGCGCCGCCCGGAGCTTGCGCTGGAACACCAGGCTGCCGCGATCGCACTCGCGCCGGTCCAGTCGACGCCGGCGAGCAAGCGCGAGGACTACGCGCTGCTCGTGCCGTGCGCGCCCGGCCCGTACACCGCGAACATGCCGGCCGACCTGCTCTTCGACTCGCGCTACGTGACGCTGCACCGCTGGTACGTCGACCCGGCCGGCCGCGTGCCGCGGCTGCCGGAGCACGACGCCATTTTCGTCGCGATCGGCGAATCGGACGAGGCTGCCGGACATCTGCGTGCGGTCGAACGGTTCCTCGCGGCGAGCGACCGGCCGGTCCTGAACCGCCCCGAGCTGATCGCGCGGCTGGGACGCGTGCCGCTCGCCGAGACGTTGGCCACGGCGCGTCACTGCCGCGTCGTGACGACCACGCGCATCGCTCGAGCCCGCTACGCCGCCGACGGTTTTCCGGTGCCGCACATCGTGCGCCCGGTCGGCTCGCACGGCGGCCACGGGCTCGAGCGGATCGACCACGAGTCGCAGCGCGCGGCGTACCTGGCCGCATCTGATGCGGAATGGCTGTACGTCGCGCCGTTCATCGACTACAGCGGCGCTGACGGCTTCTTTCGCAAATACCGGATCGTATTCGTCGGCGGCGAGCCGTATGCGTTCCACCTCGCGATCTCGCCTTACTGGATGGTCCACTACTACAACGCGCCGATGGCCGAGCACCAGTGGATGCGCGACGAAGAGCACGCGTTTCTGGCGCGGATCGAAAACGTGTTCACAGGGGATCTCGCCGCCGCACTGCGCGAAACGGCCGAGCTGCTGCCGCTCGATTACGTCGGCATCGACTGCGATCGACCGCGACGGCAAGCTGCTGATCTTCGAAGCCGACAACGCATTGATCATCCACCTGCTCGACGATCCCGCCGTGTTCGGCTACAAGCACGTGTACGTGCCGCGCATCCTAGCGGCGCTCGACGCGCTGGTGCGCCGCCGCATCGGCGCGCAGCGGCCGGCGCAGGAAACCGCGTGAACGACGGATCGCTCGACCCCGCCGACTGGGACCGCTTCCGGCGCCTGCTGCACGAAGCGGTCGATGGCGTCGTGGACGACCTCGCGGGCGTTCGCGATCAGCCTGCATGGCGGCCCGTTCCCGACACGGTGAAGGCAGCGTTGCGCGAGCCGCTTCCGCGCGGCGGCGAGCCGCTCGAGACGACGCTGGCGCGATTCGACGAACTGATCCGGCCGTATCCCACCGGCAACCGGCATCCGCGCTTCTTCGGCTGGGTGCACGGCGCCGGCAACGCCGCCGGCGTGATGGCTGAACTGCTCGCGGCCGGGATGAACGCGAACGCCGGCGGCCGCGAGCACGCCGCCGTGTACGTCGAGCGCGCGGTGGTCGCGTGGTTCGCGGAACTCTTCGGGTTCCCGCACGATGCGAGCGGGATCCTCACGAGCGGAACGTCGATGGGGAATCTCCTGGCGGTCGTCGCGGCGCGCGACGCGGCACTGCGCCGCATCGCCGGCGAGGCTCCGCCGAATGAGTCTCGGGCCCATGACGGCGCGCGCCCGAACGGCGCGGCGGCACCTGGCGACGATGACCCGCGTGAGACCGGCATCGCCGGAACGCCGCTGACCGCATACGCTGCGTTCGGCGTACACGACTCGGTTGCGAAGGCGTTGCGCATCGCAGGCCTGGGAACGCGGGCGCTGCGACACGCCGGCACAGACGAAACGCCGTCGATGGATCCCGCCGAGTTGCGTGAGCGCATTGCAGCCGACCGCGCAGCGGGACAGCGGCCGTTCCTTGTCATCGCGACAGCCGGCAGCGTTGATACAGGCGCGTTCGACCGGATCGATGCGCTAGCCGACCTGTGTGCCGCCGAAGGCCTTTGGCTGCACGTGGACGGCGCGTTCGGCGCGCTCGCGATCGCGAGCCCCGCGCATGCGCATCTTATTCGCGGAATCGATCGGGCCGATTCGTTGGCGTTCGACGCGCACAAGTGGGTGCACGCGCCGTATGCTGTGGGCTGCGTGCTGTTCCGCGACGAGCGCGCGCACCGCGCCGCGTTCGCCTCCGAGCCGGCATATCTCGGCCGCGCGGAACGCGGCACCGCCGCCGGCTCGCCGTGGTACGCCGATTACGGATTAGAGCTGTCGCGCGAATTTCGCGCGCTCAAACTCTGGTTCACGCTGCGCCACTACGGCATCGACGCGCTCGGGGCATCGATCGCACACACGTGCGATCTCGCTGCGGCGCTGGCAAACCGCGTGCAGGAGGCGGACGATCTCGAGCTGCTCGCGCCCGTGGTGCTGAACGTCGTCTGCTTCCGCTACCGGACCCCAGGCCGGGACGAGCCGGCATTGAACCGTTTGAACGATGCGATCGCGATCGCCGTTCAGGAAAGCGGCGCCGCCGTGCTGAGCACGACGCGAATCGGCGGCAAGCGCGCGCTGCGGGCGTGCATCGTGAACCACCGCACGCGTGACAGCGATCTCGACGCGGTGCTGCATGCGGTGCGCATCGCGGCGCGCGACGCAGGCGCGGCGATTCGATGAACGCGCCGGATGCGGCGATGCTTGCGCCGGGGGATGCACAAGCGCGCGCTGCCGCGGCGGGAATCGACACCGACACGCTGATGACCGCGCTGCTACCGTGGGCGGCATCGTTCGCGCACGTCCCCGTATCGGGGTTCTCGGTCGGTGCCGTCGCGCTGGGCCGGTCCGGCGCCCTGTACGCAGGCGCGAACCTCGAGCTCGCGCAGATGCCGCTCTCAGCGAGCGTGCACGCCGAGCAGGCCGCCGTTGCGAACGCATGGCTGAACGGCGAAGAGGGCCTCGTGGCGCTCGCGGTCACGGCCGCGCCCTGCGGACACTGCCGCCAATTTCTGAGCGAGCTCAACGACGCAGCCCGGCTGCGCATCCTCATCGCCGAAAAGACGCCTGCCACGCTCGGCGAGCTCCTTCCCGCGGCGTTCGGCCCGGCCGACTTGGGTGTCAACGCCCGGCTGCTGGAGACCGCCGACCACGGTCTGGCCGCGGCACCGTCCGGCGACGAGCTCGCTACGTCCGGCGACGACGACCTCGCCTCGGCTGCGCTATCGGCTGCGAACGCGTCGTACGCTCCCTATACGCGGGCGTATGCCGGCATCGCGCTGCGCCTGCGCGACGCGACGGTCGTCACCGGCCGTTATGCAGAATGCGCCGCGTACAACCCGAGCCTCCCGGCGCTGCAAGCCGCTCTCGTGGCGCTCAGGCTGCGGCGCGTGGACGCGTCGGTGATCGTCGATGCCGTCTTGGCTGAAGCTCCCGGAGCGTCGAGCCAGCGGACCGCCGCTGCCGCCGCGCTTCGCACCATCGCCGGAATTCCGCTGCGCTACCTCACCGTGTCGCCCGGCGCGGCCCGCATCTAGACGCGTCGCGCTGCCCCGGAAAATCGGTAAAATTACCGATCCGCCGCGCATATCGCTTGGTTATGCTGACGGCATGAGAGACGACGTTTCGCCGGGCTTCCGGCGCGTTCTCGCGCGCGAGCTCCCGGGCTGGCAGGCCGACGGCGTGATCGGCGACGCGGCATCGCAGGCGCTGGTTCAGCGGTACGAGCTCGACCGGATCGACGAGCCGCAGCGCGGCTGGGCGACGTCGGCGTTCGCGTTGCTCGGCGCGGTGGCGGTCGGCGCCGGCATCTTCAGCTTCGTCGCCGCGAACTGGAGCGCGCTCGACTCGGCCGAACGCTTCGTGCTCGTCGTCGGGGCGACGATCGCAGCGTACGGCGCGGCCTTCGCCTTGCGCGCTCGCGGGCGGCGCGCACTTTCCGAAGCCGCCTTCGTCGCGGCCGCCCTCGGCTTCGGCGGGTCGATCGCGCTCGGCGCGCAGCAGTTCAACGTCTCGCTCGACGTGTGGCTCGTCTACGCGCTCTGGGCGGCGGGGCTCGTTCCGCTCGCGCTTGCGTTGCGCAACGTCTCGGTTTCGACCGTCGCGCTCGCTGTAGGAGCGATCTCGCTGGCGACGCACGCGTTCGCGGTCGCGATCCAGAATGAAGGGACGAACACCGCGCTCGTCGTGCACGTCGTCATCGTCGCCGTGCTCGCGACGCTGCTGAGTTGGCGGCTCGCCACGCCGTGGTTTCGCGAGCTCGCGCTCGCGGTCGTTGCGCTGGGGTTCGTGCTAGCGGTCGTGCCCTCACCGTTCGCCTCGCGCACCGACGCGATCGGAGTCATCGCGGCACTGGTGCTCGTCGCCGGCGCCGCGCGCTCGCACCAGCTCCGCACGGCCGGGATCCTGCTCGCGTTCGTCGTCGCGACACCCTCGACGTTCTGGTTCGCGTATCACGACACCATGGAATCCCTGACCGCCGGCGGGTCCCTCGAACCGGTCGCGATCCTGCTGCTCGCCGCCGCGGTGGCGGCAGTGTTCATCCTCCACAGAAGGCCGGTGCTCGCGCTGCTTCCACCGAGCATCGCGGTCGCGCTGGTGATCCTGCTGCCGCACGTCGCCGGCATCCCGCCGCTGGCCGGCGTGCTGCTCGCGAACGCGCTGATCTTGGTCCCCGCCGTCATACTGATCGCGCGCGGCGTTGCGCTGCGCGACCGCACCGCGTTCCTCTACGGCACGGCGGTGTGCGCGATCGCCGGCTTCCTGCGGTTCGCCGAGTACGACCACAACCTCACGACCAAAGCGGCTGCGTTCATCGTGGTCGGACTCGCGTTCATCGGGGCGGCGCTGCTCTTCGAACGCGAGCGGCCTGACCGGGAGCCGGCGCATGCGGCGTAACGCTCTGTTCGTCGCGGCCGCGCTCGCCGTGCAGGTGATCCTCGTCGGCGCAATCCCGCTCCACGAAACGATAGTCCGCGCGACCGGCCGAACGGTGATCGTAAGCGTCGACCCGGTCGATCCGTACGATCCGCTGCGCGGCTACCACGCGAACTTCACGTACCGGCACCTCGGCCCGCACCTGCCGGGCTTCGATCGCGCGGCGCGCGACGGATCGACGGCCTGGGCGGTGCTGCAGGCGCCGCATCCCGGGGAAGCCGCTGTCCCGGTCGCGATCGTCCGCTCGCCCGCCGCCGGCCGCGGCGATTCGGTCCTGCGCGTGCATTACCGGGTGGTGGACGAAGAACACTGCAGCTCGACCTTGCGGGCCGCCGGTTGCCGCACCCTCCGGGCCGGCCGGAACGCCTGGTATGCCGACGAAGCGAGCGTCGCTGCGTTGAGCGAGGCGCTGCGGGGCTATTCGGCAGTCGCCGAGCTGCGGTTGACCGCCGACGGGGACGCTTCGCTGCTGCGGCTGACACCTTCGGGCGGCGCAAAGGGTCTCAAAAGATAGTACAGAAACCCCTGCACTATCTTGACCGAGCTGGTGCGGACCGAATACGCTGGGAGACCATGGCTGCCACGACCGATGCCCTGATCGAGGAGTACCGACACGGATTCCACGATCCCGAGGACACCTACGCCTTCAAGTCCGACAAGGGCCTGAACCGCGAGATCGTCGAGCGCATCTCGTCGATGAAGAACGAGCCCGCTTGGATGCTCGACTTCCGCCTGCGCGCCTACGACACGTTCCGCGCGAAGCCGATGCCCACGTGGGGCGACACCGCGCTCCTCAACGAGATCGACTTCGACAACATCCGCTACTTCGTCAAAGCGGGCGAGAAGACCGAACAGAACTGGGACGACGTCCCGGACGACATCAAGCGCACCTTCGACCGCCTCGGCATCCCGGAGGCGGAGCGCAAGTTCCTGTCCGGTGTCTCGGCGCAGTACGAGTCGGAAGTCGTCTACCACTCCGTCATCGAGGCGCTCGAGAAAGACGGCGTGATCTTCTGCGACATGGACACGGCGCTGCGCCAGTATCCCGAGATCGTGCAGAAGTACATCAGCACCGTCATCCCGATCCAAGACAACAAGTTCGCCGCGCTCAACAGCGCGGTGTGGTCGGGCGGCTCGTTCGTGTACGTGCCCAAGGGCGTCGAAGTGAAGATGCCGCTCCAGGCCTATTTCCGGATCAACACCGAGAACATGGGCCAGTTCGAGCGCACTCTGATCATCGCCGACGAAGGCTCGAAAGTGCATTACATCGAGGGCTGCACGGCACCGCAGTTCTCGACCGCCTCGCTGCATTCGGCCGTTGTGGAGCTGATCGCCATGGAAGGCGCGTCGATCCGCTACACGACGATCCAGAACTGGTACCGCAACATCTTCAACCTCGTCACCAAGCGCGCCGTGGCGTACAAGAACGCGACGGTCGAGTGGGTGGACGGCAACATCGGCTCGCGGCTGACGATGAAGTACCCGGCGATCTACCTGATGGGTGAAGGCGCGCGCGGCGAGATTCTGTCGGCGGCGTTCGCGGGCGAAGGCCAGCACCAGGATGCCGGCGCGAAGGTGATCCACGCGGCGCCGAACACGACGTCGGTGGTCACGAACAAGTCGGTCACCGCGCACGGCGGCAAGACGACGTACCGCGGTTTGGTGGAGATCCACGCGGGTGCGACGGGCGCGAAGACGCGCGTGAAGTGCGACGCGCTGATCATGGACGACAAGTCGTCGTCGGACACCAAGCCCACGATGAAGATCGACGAGCAGCGCTCGACGGTCGAGCACGAGGCGTCGGTGTCGAAGATCGGTGAGGAGCAGCTCTTCTACGCGATGAGTCGCGGCCTGTCGGAAGCGGACGCGACGGCGATGATCGTCAACGGCTTCTTCGACTTCTTCGTCAAGGAGCTGCCGATGGAATACGCGGTCGAGCTGAACCGCCTGATCAAGATGGAGATGGAGGGTTCGGTCGGTTAAGACCGACCGAACCCCTCCCGCGTCCTAAATGGACGCGGTCGGAAGCGGAATTGAAAGAACGTCGCCATCGCGGGGAAAGAGCGGTAACGTGCATGCTCGACCGCTCCTCGCCCTGGCAGGCATCGTCGCCGTGACGTCGCTTGCGCCTATGCCGGCGCGGGCGGCGAAGGTGTGCGCGTGGTCGATCCCCGTCGAGATGGTCGACGCGGTGGAGTCGGCCAAGGCGCGTGCGGGAACTCCGTTCCGGTTCCGCGTCACCGACGACGCGGCCAGCGACGACGGGACGAAGATTCCGGCCGGGACGACCGGCTACGGGATCGTTCGCGGGGCGAGCTCCGCGGGACGCCACAATCACGACGGTTCGCTCACGCTCGAGCCGCGGTATCTCGTCGTGCCGAAACCCAAGGGCGGCTTCGAACGTCTATCGATCACCATGAACCCGACGTTGCCCGTGACGTGGACCCCGTCCGAGCCGCTGCTCAACAAAGCCGCGTCGCACGTTCCGCTGCCGGTTCCGGGGCTCGTGATGAGCGGCGTGAACATGGTGCGCTGGGGCCGCAACATCACGCTGGGCCCCGGCTTTAAGTTCACCGTCCTGCCGGTCGACGATCTCGCGAAGTCGCCGGTCTGCTGAGCTGGCGTGCAGCCGCGCCGCGTCCTGCGCCGCATCGGGATCGGGCTCGCCGCATTTGCGGTTAGCGCCGGCGTCGCGTTCGCCGCCGGCGCGCCGGTTCCGATCGTCGAGCCGATGGTGCTCTATCCGCGCCGCGTCCCGGTCACGACATGGCGCGCGCACCGGGAACTGCACCCGTTCGTCGTGCGCGCGCGAGACGGCACCGCTCTGCGCGGCTGGATCGTGGACGGGACGAATCCGCGCGCGCCCTGGACGCTGACGTTCACGGGCAATGCCGGCACGGCGGAGTCGATGCTCGGTATCGCCATGTGGTTCGCGCGGCGAACCGGCTCAACGACGGTGCTGTGGGATTATCGCGGCTTCGGCTTCTCCGACGGGCACACGAGCATTGCGCGCACGCGCGACGACGCCGTGCGCGTGTACGACGCGGTACGCGCACGCAGTCCCGGAACGCCGGTGCTGTATGGGCATTCCTTCGGTTCCACGATTGCCGTGCACGTCGCAGGCGTGCGCCCGTGCCGAGCGCTCGTGCTGCACGCGGTGCCGTCGTCCGCGGACCAGCTCTTTTCGGACTTCCGCGACCACCATCTACCGTGGTTCATGCACCGCCTGCGCGCCGCGCCGACGAACGCGGTGCGCGAGGATTTCGACGTGGCGCGCGAGATCCGCAGCGTGCGCGCGCCGACCATCGTGCTTCATGGTACCGCGGACGCGCTCATTCCCTTTGCAGAGGGCCGCGTCGTGGAAGCGGCCGCCGGCGCTCGCAACAAGCGCTTCGTTGCGCTTCCCGGCGTGACGCATCCGGTGATCGACTACGAAACGCCGGGCGGCGCGGAGCTCGTCGCGTTTCTCGCGGCCGTCTGATCGCGCGGGCCTATTTCACGCCCACGAGCTCGACGTCGAAGTTGAGCGTCGTGTTCGGCGGAATGACCGGCAGATAGCCGCGTTCGCCGTATGCGAGCGACGGCGGGCACGTGAGCTTGCGCCGGCCGCCGACGCGCATCATCGCGATGGCCTCGTCCCAGCACGCGATCACGCCGTGCCGGCCGAGCTCGAACTCGAGCGGTTGTCCGTGGTCGCGCGAGCTGTCGAACTTCCTGCCGTTCGTGAACGTGCCGGTGTAGTGGACGAGCACCGTCTGGCCGGCGTGCGGCATCGCCCCTTTGCCGGCTTTGAGCTCGACGTACTGCAAGCCGTCGGGCAGCTTCACGGTCTTCGCCGCGGTGGTTTTCGCCGGCTGCGTCTTGTAGGTCGCGGTGGTAGCCGCAAAGGCAGGCAGCGGCGCGGCGAGCAGCAGCGCGAGCATAGTGATAGCGGGACGATTCATACGCGCGCCTTCGCGAGCCCGGCGTGATGCTCCGTCCGCCCCGCCCGGCTGTGCGAGGGGCGATCGTGCGTCACACGCGAACGCCAACCGCGTGGCAACCCCGGTGGCAAAACGCTCCGACATCCCGCTAGGCGCGGCAAAAAAGGTCGTCGTGGACGGCACGGAGGTTCTGCTGTGCAACGTCGACGGCGAGCTTTACGCAGTCGAAGACGTCTGCACGCACGACGGCGGCCCGCTCGATCAAGGCGAGCTGCAAGGCTGCAAGATCATGTGCCCACGCCACGGCGCACTGTTCGACGTAACAACGGGCCGCGCACTAACGCTCCCGGCAGTCGTGCCGCTCCCGACATACGACGTTCGAGTCGAAGGCGAAGACGTTTTCGTCGACGTCTAACTTGGCCGTTTTGGGGGTTGCGCAGCCTGAGCGTGCTCCAGTATGCTATAGCCGCCTACCGGTCCGGTCTCGCATGCGAGGCAGCCTCCCTGTTACGGACCAGTGGAACAGCGCGACGGACGGGTCGGCGCTGCACCTGGCCGGCGAGGGAGCGTTGTTCGCTCCCTCGCTTCTTTATCCGTGGCCGCGACATTCGTGGTCGCAGCAACCGTGTGGGCAGCGGCCGTACGGAGCATCGTAGCCCACGTACGTCAGTTCCCCGATCCGAAATAATTTCGCATCTCTGGGCTTGAGCGGAATGACATTGAACGCGACGCGATCGTGCTCTCCGACGATGACGACCATGCTGTGAAGCTCCGGCACCGTAGCCGCGAAGAGATAATACATTCGCGGTTCAAGCCCCGCCGCGCCAACGCGGTTGTGACGCCAAACTTCAAGGGGTGACCGTAGCGCAGCGGGCGCCCAAGCGAGATACGGGGCGCGCACGGGCTGCAATCGTATGTGATCGACGATCCGGCCGTTGAGGACGACGGTCCTCGAGCTGTAGTCCTCGACGTGCATTCCCGTCCCGTCGCCGTGCTGCAAACCGACGACACCCTTCATCCACAGGTATCGCTCAGCATCGCCCACCGAGACGATCGCGCGCTTCAGCTTCGACGGACGTTCACCGCCGTAGCGTTCCGCGATCTGGCGCCATGGATGAAGACCTAGCCGCTGCGCGGTCAGAGTTCTTACGTCGCAAACCACATGGGCGATTTTCGACGCGAGCGCACGAACGTATACGCAATCGTCGTGTTTCGTGCGGTTTATGTCCGTTAGGTCGTCGCGGTTCTAGTCCTCGTCGGTTCGCCGTCGGCCCCCTGCAGGGTGGACGCCGCCGGAATACCTACACGTGCTCGTCCGGTTCCGCGCGATTCATGTCCCGCTGATCGTCTCGGTTTTGGTCTTCGTCCGTTTCGCCGTAAACCACTTGCGGCGTCGTCGAGATGCCTGCGACGTCCGCTTCGGCGCGTGACAGGGCGGGCTCGTTGTCCGCTTGGGTGCGGAGCTGGCGGGGAATCCCGGACTCGGGATGGTCGTCGACCTCCGAGGGGAGGGCGTTCTTGTAGTCCCCCTGCTGCTCGATTTCGGCGTCACGGCGTTCCATGGGGATCGCGTACCCACCACCGGCGCATGCCATCCCCGCAGAGCGCACCGTTTGTCGAACGACGGGCGGGTGCGACCGGAGTAGCATCTGTCTATCATGGCGACGAGGCTCCTGATCTGCCCGCCCGGCCACTACGACGTCCGGTACGCGATCAATCCGTGGATGACGCAGCACGTCGGGGACGCAGCCCCGGACGCGGTGCGGCAATGGGAGCGCCTCGTCGAGCTTATCGGGTGCGTGGGCGACGTCGAGCTGGTGCAGGTCGAGCCGCAGTCGCAGACGCCGGACATCGTGTTCACCGCGAACGCCGCGCTGGTGGTCGGCAACCTCGCGATCGTGTCGAGCTTCCGGCACGCCGAGCGCCGCCGGGAACAGCCGGTGTACCGCGCCGCGCTCGCGCGCGCCGGCTTCGCGACCACGTTCCTGCGCCAGACCTATTTTGAAGGCGCGGGCGACGCGCTGTTCGACCGCGTCAGGCCGCTGCTGTACGCGGGCTACGGCTGGCGCACCGAGCGCGGCGCGACCTTGCAGCTCCAGGAGATCGTGGGCTGCCGCGTGCTGCCGCTGCTGCTGGTCGACGAGCGCTTCTATCACCTCGACACAGCGCTCTGCCCGCTGTCGAGCGGGCACGTGCTCGCTTACATGGACGCGTTCTCGCCGCATGCGCAGACGATGCTGCGACGCGCCATCGAGCCGGGCTACCTGATCGAAGTGTCGGTCGACGACGCGCTGCGCTTCGCGTGCAACGCCGTGGAAGTCGGCGACGCCGTCGTGATGCACGACTGCACGCGGCGCTTGCGCGAGCGGCTGCACGACATCGGCTACCGGGTGTTCCGCACCGAGCTGACGGAGTTCCTCAAGGCCGGCGGCAGCGCAAAGTGCCTGACGCTGCGGCTGGACGACGGTCCCGCGGTCGGGATGGCGGCCGCAACCGCATAAACCTGACGGCGGTCCCCTGCGAACAGGAGGGCTGCCACGTGCCCAGTTTGACGATCAACGGCGTCACGCACGACGTCGACGTGCCCGGCGACATGCCGCTGCTGTGGGTGATCCGCGACGTCGTCGGGATGACCGGGACGAAGTTCGGCTGCGGCGTCGCACAGTGCGGCGCGTGCACCGTCCACCTCGACGGGACGCCCGTGCGCTCGTGCTCGACCGCGGTCTCGCAGGCCTCCGGCAAGCAGATCACGACGGTCGAGGGGCTCTCGCCCGACGGCACGCACGCCGTGCAGAAGGCCTGGATCGAAGCGGCCGTGCCGCAGTGCGGCTACTGCCAGTCGGGCCAGATGATGTCGGCCGCGGCGCTGCTGGCGAAGTCGAAGACGCCGAGCGACG
Organism: Vulcanimicrobiota bacterium; assembly: GCA_028287565.1. Taxonomy (GTDB): domain Bacteria; phylum Vulcanimicrobiota; class Vulcanimicrobiia; order Vulcanimicrobiales; family Vulcanimicrobiaceae; genus Vulcanimicrobium. The sequence goes on along the minus strand of JAQBPK010000322.1, from coordinate 2,094 downwards.
CCGAGATCGATGCGGCGATGAGCGGCAACATCTGCCGCTGCGGGACCTATCCGCGCATCAAGGCCGCCATCAAGCGCGCCGGGCAGCTGGCGTCGGCCGACCGCGGAGAGCTGGCATAATGCGCCGCGCAATCTTCATCCGCACGACCGCGGTGTTCGGCGCCGGCCTGGCGCTGGGCGCGTGCGAGAAGCACCCCGCGCAGGTTCCGGACTACCAGCCCTCGCCCGAGCCGAGCGTGACCTTCGCGCCGAACGCCTGGGTGCACGTGCGCACCGACGGCACGGTGGCGGTGCTGATCAACAAGAGCGAGATGGGCCAGGGCGTCTACACCGGCCTGCCGATGCTCGTCGCCGAGGAGCTCGACCTCCCGTTCGACCGCGTCCGGGTGCAAATCGCGCCGGCGCAGGACCAGTACGCCGACCCGGTGTTCAAGGACATGACGACCGGCGGCAGCACCAGCATCGCCGACATGTACCCGATCATGCGCGGCGCGGGCGCGGCAGCGCGCGCGATGCTCATCGCGGCCGCGGCGAAGCAGTGGAACGTCGATGCGTCGACGCTCACAACGAAGGACGGCAACGTAATCGACGCGGCGGGCGGCAGTAAGCGCACTGCGTCGTACGCCGACCTCGCGGTCGCGGCCGGCACGCAGACGCCGCCCAAGAACGTGAAGCTCAAGGACGCGTCGCAGTTCACGCTGATCGGCACGTCGCCGAAGCGGCTCGATCTCGATGCGAAGGTGCGCGCAACGGCGACCTACGGTATCGACGTGATCGTGCCCGGCATGGTGTATGCGAACGTGCTCAAAGCGCCGACGTTCGGCGGCACGGTCGACACGCTTGACGACAGCGCAGCGCGCAAAGTCACCGGCGTGTTCGACGTCGTGAAGATCTCGAGCGGCGTTGCCGTGGTCGCGAAGAACACGTGGGCCGCGATGCAGGGCCGCGACGCGCTGAAGGCGACGTGGAAAAACGACGGTCCGGCGGCGCACGTGAACACGGCGAAGATGTTCGCGGACGCGGAAAAAGCCGCGCGCACGGGCGGCGTGGACGCGGGCAAGCAAGGCGACGTCGACAAGGCGCCGGGACGTTTCATCGAAGCGGTCTACCGCGGACCGTTCCTCGCGCACGCGGCGATGGAGCCGATGAACGCGACGGCGGACGTGCGCGACGACACCGTGGAGGTGTGGGCGCCCACGCAGGTGCAGACGCGCTCGCGCGACGCCGCGATGAAGATCACCGGCTTCCCCGCCGATAAGGTGACGATCCACACGACGTTCCTGGGCGGCGGCTTCGGGCGCCGGCTCGACCCGGACTACGTGGTCGACGCGGTCGAGATCTCCAAGGCCGTGAAGAAGCCCGTCAAGGTGACGTGGCGGCGCGAAGACGACATGAAGAACGACTTCTACCGCCCGATGAGCGTGAACATCGTGCGCGGCAAGCTGGGTTCGGACGGCCGCGTGACCGCATGGGAGCACCGCGTCGCGTCGCCGTCCATCGTGAAGCGCTGGGCGCCGCCGATGTTCAAGAACGGCGTCGACTTCACGTCGGTCGACCAAGTCTCGCCCGTGTACTACGCGTTCGGTAGCTCGCACGTGGTCTACGCGGACTTCGAGCCCGGCATCCCGGTCGGCTTCATGCGCGCGCCCGGCGCGAACTGGAACTCGTTCGTGACGGAGTCGTTCATCGACGAGCTCGCGCACGCGGCCGGCAAGGATCCGCTCGCGTTCCGCCTCGCGCTGCTCGATCCCAAGAAAGGCGCGCGCATGCGCGGCGTGCTGCAGCTCGCGGCACAGAAAGCCGGCTGGGGACATCCGCAAACCGCCGGTGCATCGCAAGGGCTCGCGGTCTGCGACTGGGGCGGCAGCCTCGGCGCGCTCATCGCGGAGGTGACGGTGAAGGGCAAGGACGTCACCGTGCACCGCGCGGTGATCGCAGCCGACTGCGGCGTCGTGGTGCACCCCGACATCGTCGCGGCGCAGCTCGAAGGCGCGATCAACTACGGCATCGCGATGGCGATGACGGCGAAGATCACGTTCACCGACGGCAAGGTCGACCAGAACAACTTCTACGACTACACGGTGCTGCGCATGAA
>JAQBPK010000312.1 GCA_028287565.1 Vulcanimicrobiota bacterium | reverse complement strand
CTTTCGCGCGCGCGATCGGCAGCAGCGTCGGATAGAACTGCACGAACGACTTGTCGACGGCGGCGTTGGCGTTGTGGCATTGGAAGCACGCCGCCGTCTTCGGGAACGCTTGCGCGGGCGCGATCGCGCCGGCCTTGTCGGGCGCGTCGAACGCGGTCCACTTCCACTGCTCGCCGGGATAGCGCGCGTCGTCGCGCACCTCGAAGTCGTAGCCCGCGATCTCGCCCTGGAAGCGGCCGCTCTTGTTGATCGAGCCCTTGTCGCGGCTCGCGCGGACCTCGATCACGAACATCGTCTTGTCGGGCCAGTGTCCCGTCTCGACGAACGTGCGGTACGCCGCCGGTGTGACGAAGACGTTGTCGAAGAACGGCTGGCCGTTGGGCTGCGTGCGCGGCGAGTACGACATCGCGAGCCCGGTCGTGAGGTAGACCCAGCTGCGGTAGTCCTTGGGAAAGACGATCTTGCCGTCGGACGCGTACGCGGGCTGGTCGGCCGCCGCGGCGGAAGCGGCAGGCCCGCACGGGACCGCTCCGGCGGCGCCGAATCCGGCCAAGACGAGAACGGCGAGGAGCGATGCCCACCAGCGCATGACGGCAGTATGCCGGAACGGTTCGCGCGTTTCTTGAACGATCGCAGCACCGGCACGATGGGAGTACGATGGTCGAGCTGACGGCGGGCACGTTCTACGGCGACGTGGCGAGTTTTGCGATCGCCGACGCGCTGCTGTCCGAGGTGCACCATCCCGACCCGCGGACGATGCCCGAGCACACGCACGCGGTGCCGCACTTCTGCTTGCTGCTCAGCGGCGACTACGAGGAGTCGGCGCACGGCGAGAAGATCGTGTTCGCGCCGCAGACGATCGTGTACCGGCCCGCGCACGCGTCGCACTGGGACACCGTCGGCGCGCGCGGCGCGCTGTTCTTCATCGTGGAGCTCGGGCCGGCGTGGCAGGCGGCGATCGAGGCGCAAGGCGCGCCGCGCACGCGCATCTCCGACATCTCCGGCGGCGAGACCGCGTGGCTCGCGACGCGCTTGCACGGGCTCTTTCGCGAACGCGATCCGCAATCGGCGCTGGCGGTGGAGTCGCTGCTGTACGAGCTGTGCGGGCACGTCGACACGATGCGGCGCGATCTGGTCGCGGAGCCGGCCTGGTGCAAGCGCGTTGCGGAGCGCGTCGCCGCGGACGTCGCGGCGCACGTCGACCTGCGCGCGCTCGCGGCCGAAGCCGCCGTCCATCCTGCGCACCTCACGCGCGTCTTCCGGCGCTTTCGCGGCCGCTCGATCGGCGAAGAAGTCGCCGCGCTGCGCGTGCAGCACGCGTGCCGGCTGCTGACCGGCGGCGACGTGCCGCTCACGGACGTCGCGGCGGCGTGCGGCTTCGCCGACCAAAGCCATCTCACGCGCGTCTTCAGCGCGCACACCGGGACGACGCCCGCGCGCTACCGCAAGCGGCTGCGCACGCGGTGAGCGCCGCGCCCGTACGAAGGATCGCGTACCAATGGTCGATCTGACCGCGCCGCTCGCCTCGCGCTTGGCGGCCCTCGCGCTCGGTCACGTCACGCGCGAGTACCCGAACAAGCCGGATCACGTGCTGCGCGGGGACGGCGATCTGCAAGGCCCGCGCGCGCTGCACCCGCTCTTCTACGGCAGCTTCGACTGGCATTCGTGCGTGCACGGCTATTGGCTGCTGTGCACGCTGCTGCGGACGTTTCCGGCGCTGCCGGAAGCCGCGCGGATCGGTGCGCTGCTCGACGCGCAGATCACGCCGGAGACCGTCGCGGGCGAGCTGGCGTACGCGGAGCAGCCGGGACGCGAAACGTTCGAGCGGCCGTACGGGTGGGCGTGGCTCTTGATGCTGCGCGCGGAGCTGGCCCGTCACGCCGACGACGCCGGCCGGCGCCGGGCGGAGACGCTCGCGCCGCTGGCACGCGCGTTCGCGCGGCGCTTCCTGCGCTATCTGCCGTACGCGACCTATCCTGTGCGTACCGGCACGCACGCCAACAGCGCGTTCGCGCTCGCGCTGGCGCTGGAGTACGCGACGCTTTGCCGCGACGACCGGCTGTTCGGGCTCGCGCGCGACAAGGCGCGCGCGTGGTTCGAGAACGACGGCGACTGCCAGGCCTGGGAGCCAGGCGGCGAAGACTTTCTGTCGCCGGCGCTGATCGAGGCCGAGTGCATGCGGCGCGCGCTGCGGCCGCCCGAGTACGGCGCGTGGCTGCGGCGCTTTCTGCCGCGGCTCGAGCAGCGCGAGCCGGCGGCGCTGTTTGCGCCCGTCATCGTGAGCGATCGCACCGACGCGCGGATCGCGCACCTCGACGGACTCAACCTGAGCCGCGCATGGTGCTTCCGCTCGATCGCACGCGCATTGGATGCGGATGACGCGCGGCGTGCGCCGATGCTCGCAGCCGCCGACGCGCACGTTCGCGCGAGCCTGCCGCACCTCGCGACGGACTACGCGGGCGAGCACTGGCTGGCGACGTTCGCGGTGCTTGCGCTCGGCGCGGGCGGCTAGCGCATCTGCCGCAGGTAGTGGCGGTCGAACGCCGCGAGCAGACCTTCGGCGTTCGCGTACGGACCCGGCACGTATGCGCGCGACGCGGTCCCGAGCTGCGTGAGCTCGTTGATGCGCCAGTCCTGGCGGTTGGTGAGGTCCCAGAACTCCACCGCGTCGCTCGCGTCGAACGCCGGCGCGGCCATCGCCGCCGCGTCGAACAGCCACGCGCACGTCACGCGCGTGCGATCCGGCGCGACCGGCTGCACGTAGTGCGCCATCACGTAGTCGCGGTGCAGGCTCAGCAGCAGCGACGGAAAGATGGTGTAGTAGTACACGCGGTCGAGGTCGTCGCCGCCGATGTCGCCGAGCGGCGCGCGCGCCGACGTGCCCGTCGTCGTCAGGCCCGCGCCGGCGCGGCGCAGCTCCGAGTAGCCGCCGAGAAACGGGCCTTCGCTCAGATCGTTGCGCCCGCTGTCGGACGGCGACAGCTGGTCGAGCTGCGGATGCACCAGCGGGCAGTGGTAGCATTCGGAGTAGTTCTGGAACACCAGCTTCCAGTTGCACGCCACGTCGTACTCGATCGTGCGCGCGGTGCGCAGCTCGCCGGCGTGCCAGCGCGCGAACCGCCCGATCAGCGGCGCGAACGCCTGCGCGAACGGCTCGGGCTGCGGCGCGAGCGAGACGAACACGAACCCTTCGAACGTCGCGGCGTGCGCCTGTCGCAGCGGAAAGCCGGCGCGCTCGAAATCCGGGACGTCCGCCATGGTGCGCGCGGCCGTCAGCGAGCCGTCGAGGGCGTAGGTCCAGGCGTGATACGGGCACTGGATCGCGCCGGCGAAGCGGCCCGAAGGCTGCGTGCACAACCGCGTACCGCGGTGGCGGCACACGTTGTAGAACGCGCGTATCCGCGCGTCGGTACCGCGCGTGACGATGATGCTCTCACCCGCGATCTCGGCCAGCACGAAGTCGCCGGCGCGCTCGAGCTGCTCCGTGCGCCCGGCGCAGATCCAGTCGCGCGCAAAGATCCGCTCCTGCTCGCGCGCGTACACGTCGGGCGCATGATACCAGCGCGCGTCGAGCGCACGGTCTCCGGCCCCGGCCTGCGGCTTGACGAACGCCTCCATCCGGCGTGGTTCGGCGTGCGGCACCGTGGGTCCGCGCAGCGCAGGTCCGCGCGCGCGGTCGCGGTAGTCTAGCGCATGCCCGAAGCGTACATCGTCGCCGCCGCGCGCACCGCCGGCGGCCGCAAAGGCGGCAAGCTCGCGGGCTGGCACCCGGCGGACTTGGCCGCGCAGGTCCTCGACGCCGTCGTCGCGCGCGCCGGTGCCGATCCCGCGCTGGTCGAGGACGTGATCCTCGGCTGCGTCGTGCAGATCGGGCAGCAGGCGATGAACGTCGCGCGCAATGCGGTGCTGGCGTCGGCGCTGCCCGAGAGCGTGCCGGCGACAACCATCGACCGCCAGTGCGGTTCGTCGCAGCAGGCGCTGCACTTCGCCGCGCAGGCGGTGATGTCGGGGACGATGGACGTCGTCATCGCGGGCGGCGTCGAGAGCATGACCCGCGTGCCGATCAGCTCGTCGACGGCGTTCCCGGCGCAGCACGGTATGGGCACGTACAAAAGCCCGGCGATGGACGAGCGCTATCCCGGCGTTGAGTTCAGCCAGTTCACCGGCGCGGAGATGATGGCGCGCAAGTACGACCTCTCGCGCGACCAGATCGACGCGTACAGCTTCGACAGCCACCGCAAGGCGATCGCGGCGACGAACGCGGGATATTTCGGCGACGAAATCGTCCCGGTCGAGGTGCGGTACGGCGACGGGTTGACGGCCTCGCACGAAATCGACGAGGGCATTCGCTTCGACGCGACGCTGGACGCGATCAAGGCGGTGAAGCTGCTGCATCCCGAGGGCTGCGTCACCGCGGCGAGCTCCAGCCAAATCTGCGACGGCGCGTCGGCGGTCCTCATCGCGAACGAGCGCGGGCTCGCGGCGCTGGGCGCGCATCCGCTCGCGCGCATCGTGCACATGAGCGTGCTGGGGCACGATCCTGTGATCATGCTCGAAGCGCCGATCCCGGCGACGCAGCGCGCGCTCGCGAAGGCGGGCCTGACCGCGGACGACATCGACGCGTTCGAGGTGAACGAGGCGTTCGCGCCGGTTCCCCTCGCCTGGCTCAAGACGATCGGCGCCGATCCCGCGAAGCTCAACGTGCACGGCGGCGCGATCGCGCTCGGCCATCCGCTCGGGAGCTCCGGCACGAAGCTGATGACCACGCTGCTGTACGCGCTGCGCCGGCGCGGCGGGCGCTACGGCTTGCAGACGATGTGCGAGGGCGGCGGGCTGGCGAACGTGACGATTGTCGAGCGGCTCGCGTCGTGAAGCTCGACGCGAACGTCGCCGCGGTCGTAACGGGCGGCGCTTCCGGGCTCGGCGCGGCGACCGCGCGCGCGCTCGCGGCGCGCGGCGTGAAGATCGCGCTCTTCGACCTGAACGCGGCGAGCGGCGAAGCGCTCGCGCGTGAGCTCGGCGGCACGTTCTGCGCCGTCGACGTGACGTCCGACGCGCAGGTCGACGCGGGGTTCGCGCAAGCGCGTGCGGCGAACGGGCAGGAGCGCATCCTGGTGAACTGCGCCGGCACGGGCAACGCGTTCAAGACGGCGTCGCGCGACAAGAAGACCGGGGCGATCCAGCATTTTCCGATCGACCAGTTCGAGCGCATCATCCAGATCAACACGATCGGCACGTTTCGCTGCATCGCGAAGTCGGCCGCCGGGATGCTCGCGCTGGAACCGATCGAGGGGCTCGAGCGCGAGCCAGCCGGTGAGCGCGGCGCGATCGTGAACACGGCGTCCGTCGCGGCGGTCGACGGACAGATCGGGCAAGCCGCGTACACCGCGTCGAAAGCGGCGATCGTCGGGATGACGCTCGCGATCGCGCGCGACCTGATGAACGAGGGCATCCGCGTCAACACGATCCTGCCGGGGATCTTCGACACGCCGCTGCTTGGCGCGCTGCCCGACGACGTGAAGGCGAGCCTCGCCGCGTCGATCCCGTTTCCCAAACGCCTCGGCAGCCCGGCCGAATACGCGTCGCTCGCGCTCGAGATGCTCGCGAACGGCTACTTCAACGGCGAGAGCGTACGCTTGGACGGCGCGATTCGCATGGCGCCGCGCTAACCGGAGCGCAGCACGCGCATGCTCGCTTGATAGGCCGAGCGGTTCGCCGGGTAAGCGAGCACCACATCGCCAACTTCACTTGAAAGCTTGACGCACCATGATCGAACGAGACTCCACCGCGACCGCCGGAAACAACACGCCCATCATCATCGCCGTCATCGTCATCGCCGTCGTCGTGATCGGCCTGTTCGTGTGGCAGCCGTGGAACCAGCGCTCCACGACCGGCGCGACCGGCGCGCAGACCACCACGAACGGTCAGACGACGACCAACACGACCACCACCGGCGGCGGCACGTCCGGCGGCGGCACGGCACCCACCAAGCCCTAATACGAGGCGCGCGCAGCGCGCTACAAGCGGCGCCAAGGCGCTTACAAGAGCTCGCGGGCGCCGTGCGGTTCGGCGCTCGCGAAGCGGTCGGGACGCAGCGCCGTGACGTCGAGCGACGTCGCGGTGCCGTCGAGCACGATCTCGGCGACGAGCGCGCCGAGCGCGGGCGCGTGCATCACGCCGTGCCCCGACGCGCCGTTCGCGAAATAGAGGTTCGGTACGCCGGGAGCACGCCCGACGATCGCGTGACCGTCGGGCGACATCTCGTACAAACCGGCCCAGCACGCCGCGCGGTCGATCGCGACGTCGTGCAGGCACGGCAGACGTTCGCGCGCGATGCGGGTGACCGTGTCGATCCATGCCGACTCGACGGTGACGTCGAATGGATCGCTAGCGCCTGCGGCCGGCAACAGCAAGAGCGCACGCCCGTCGCGCACGCGCAGGTGGAAGCCGTCGCGCGCAAAGATCGTCATCGGCATGCGGGCGGGCAGCACGCCGGTCGGCACGGTGGCCGCGACTTGGCGGCGCAGCGGCGCGACGGGGAGCTCCGCACCCGCTAGCCCTGCCACGCCGGCGGCCCATGCGCCGGCAGCGTTCACGACCGCACCGGTTGCGAACGTGCCGCGCTCGGTGCGCACCGAGGTGATGCTTCCATCGTGCCCGCGCTCGAAACCGATCACGCGCGCGTCCCACACGAATCGCGCGCCGTTGCGTTCCGCGGCGCGCCGGTAGCCGTCGAGGATCCCGAACGGCCGGATGAAACCGTCGCTCGGACAGTAGGTTGCGCCGGCGACGCCGTCACGGCGTAACGCCGGGTTCAGTCGCGCGATCATGTCGTGATCGATCTCGAACGCATCGTCGATGCCGTTCGCGCGCTGCACGGCCAGCGCCGCGCGCAGCAACGCGAGTTCGGCGTCGTCCGACGCGAGCCACAGATAGCCGGCCGGATCGTAGCCGCAGTCGCCGCCGGTGTCCTCGGCGAACCGGCGCAGCTTCGCGCGCGAGAGCAGCGAGAGCCGCACGTCGATCGCCGTCGCGAACTGCACGCGGAAGCCGCCGGTCGCGCGGCCCGTGCTGCCCGCTCCGGCATGCGCCGCGGCGTCGAGCACGACGACGTCGCGCACGCCGCGCTCGGCAAGATGGTAGGCGACGCTCGCGCCGATGACGCCGCCCCCCACGACGACGACTTCCGGCATCAGATCCAGCGGAACGTCCGCGCGCTGATCGCCGTGCCCGCGATCGTCCACAGCACGAGCAGCGCGATCCAGGCGCCGTAGTTCGTAAGGGAGTGACCGTACACCGAAACGTCGCGGAACGTGTCGATGAACTGCGTGGACGGAAGCATCCGCAGCGCCGAGCTCACGGCATGCGGGAAGCGGTCGATCGGGACGTAGGCGTCCGACAAGAACGCCAGCGGAACCGTGAGGATCGACGCGATGTTGTTCGCGCTCTCCGTCGTGCGCGCGAGCGCGCCGATGATCGTGCCGAGCGACACGAACGTCGCCGTGCCGAGCAGCAGGATCGCGACGATCTCCAGCGGGTTGCCGATGATGCGCACGTGGAACACCAGCGCGCCGACCGTGACGAGGATCGTCGCCTGCGCGACGAGCAGCGCGACACGGTACACCACCAGCGACGCGAAGAACACGGCCGGCGGCATCGGTGTGAGGTACACGCGGCGCAGCAGATGCTTCTCGCGGAACGTCGCGAGCATCACGCCGACGCCCCAGAATCCCGAGCTCAAGACCTGAGCGCCGATGATGCCGGGCACGAGAAACGCCGACGAGCCCGAGTTCGGCCCGGTCGAGAACGCGAACGAGAACAGCACGAGGAAGAACACCGGCATCGCGAGAGTCCAGAACATCATCTCGCCGTCGC
>JAQBPK010000290.1 GCA_028287565.1 Vulcanimicrobiota bacterium | reverse complement strand
GATGAAGCGTTGCTGGCTGCGGATGATGTCCGCGGCGTCGCCGTACTTGGCTTCCCGGGCGAAGTCCAACGCCATCTCGGACTCGCGCCATACGGCGTCGAGTGGATCGTTTTGCAACAGAAGGCCTGTGATGACTTGGTACAGACCGTAGCAAGCGAAGGTAAGATCACCTGTCTCGATCGCGGTACGAAAGGTTGCCCGCATGTAATCGACCGCGGTCCCGACCGGCTGCGTCCAGAACGCCACCGTTCCCATCGCGTGGTAGACTTTCGGCTGGTTGGCGACGAAGCGGTGCTTCTCGGCCAGATCGCATGCAAGCTTGGCGAAACGATAGCCCGCACCGTAACGGTGAAAGACCGGGCCGGAGATAAACCCGAGAAGGGCAAAGCCGAGCGTGGAAGCGTCGCTGATTCCGTGCTGCATGCCGATCTTCGCCGTGCGGCACGCGATCAAGCAAAATAGGAGAAAGTCCGTGAAGTAGGCGGGGGGACCCAGGGCCGAGAGCACCTGCATGGCGACCTGCAGTTCCGGATCGGACATCATCGGCAGATCGATCAGGGCCTCGGCCGGGCGCCCATCGAGCGTTTGCCAGACCGTCTCGTATTCGCCCTGGACCTGCGCGAAGGTCGGGTGTGCCGGCAGGTCGATGCCGAACGAGCGCAGGCACGTGAGCGCACTGCCGATCGCTTGCGGGTGTTCGCCCTTCAATACATGCAAATAGATTCGCAGGCAGGAGGCCTCCGCGAACGCGACATTCGAAGCCGCGCGCTGCAGTAACTCCGCGATCAGTTGCTCGGCCTTTTCGAAGTCACCGCAGAGAAGCTCGCATTCCGCGCGTTCGAGCCACAGGCTGAACGTCAACTCGTACGTTCGGCTCCAGTCCCTTTCGTCCAACAGCGCCATGCCTGCCGCAAAATGCGCGCGCGCGGACGCATAGGCCGCCGACGCCTTGGCCTTTCGTCCGGCACGGAGATCGATCGTCGCGACCTGCGCTTTCTCATCATGGTCGGTCAGCCGTTCGGCGCCACGATTGAGCTGGTTCGCGACATCGAAGAGGTGCTCGGCGAGCTGGTCCCCCGTCATATTCGCGAGTAGCGCGCGCCCGATGCGCAGGTGGATATCGGCTCGGTGCCCGCCGGGAATCAGTGAGTACGCCGCCTGCTGAATCCGGTCGTGCAAAAATCTGTAGGCGTCATCGTGTCGAAACACGAGGCCGGCACGTACCGCTTCAAGAAGCGCCGCGACGATCGACTCTTCCGGTTCCCGCAGGGCCAGGGTCAGCGTGCCCAGATCGACGACGTTGCCAAGGCACGCGAGCTGTTTCAACGTTTCTTGTGTGGTGGTGGAGAACCGCTTCAGCTTTTCGGCCATGAGCTCGACCACGTTGTCGGTGTAGTTCTTGGCCTGGATGCGGTCGATGTCCCAATGCCAGGTGAGCGCGGCCGAGTCGAACGCGAGCAGCCCTTCGTCGACCAACGCGGTGACGAACTGAATCGCGAAGAACGGGTTGCCGCCGGTCTTTTCTTGCACGAGTTCCGCCAAAGGCCGCGCGCGCTCGGGCTCGCAACGCAGCGCATCGGTGATGAGCTGCTCGGTTTCATGGAGCCCGAGGGGCTCGAGCACGATCGCATGCACGCTCGCACCGGCGACTCGGATCGCCTCGAGCGCGTGCAGAAGCGGATGCCCGGGGCCGACCTCGTTGTCCCTATAGGCGCCGACGAGCAGCAGATTCCGCACGCCGGAATTCCGTAGCACGTACTCGAGAAGGTCGAGTGTGGCCGTATCGAGCCATTGCAAATCGTCGAGAAACAGCACGAGCGGATGCTGCTCGCGCGCGAATACGCCGAGCAGGCGCCGGAAAACGAGCTGAAACCGGCGCTGCGCGTCCTGCGGCGGCAGGTCCGCGACCGGCGGCTGTTTTCCGATGACGAGCTCGAGCTCGGGAACGAGGTTCACGATGAGCTGTCCGTTGTCGCGCAACGCTTCGCGCATGGCCTCCCGCCACCGGTCTAGCTCGAGATCGCTCTGCGCGAGAAGCGATCGGATGAGGCTCTGGAAGGCTTGGGCAAGCGTCGCGTACGGGGCGTTGCGTTTGTATTGATCGAACTTGCCGGACGCGAAGAGCCCACGCGGCGGGACGAGCGCCTTCTGCAGCTCGTGTACGATCGACGACTTGCCAATACCGGAATAACCGGAGACGAGCACGAGCTCGGGCGTGCCCGTGGCCACGACGCGGTCGAATGCCGCGAGCAGGGTGTCGATGTCGCGGTCTCGGCCGTACAGCTGCTCCGGCATCATGAGCCGGCCCGAGGCATCGCGCTCGCCTAGCGGGAACGGGTCGATGCGGCCCTTCGACTCCCATTCGGCCAAGCAGCGCCGGAGATCCGCCTCGACGCCGCCGGCAGTCTGATAGCGCTCCTCGGCGGTCTTCGCGAGAAGCTTCATCACGATGGACGACAGCTGTGCCGGCACCGCCACGTCCCGTTCGCAAGGCGGAAGCGGTTGGCGCGCGATGTGGCAATGGATCCATTGCATGGGATCGGATGCCGTGAACGGAAGCGCGCCGGTGAGCAGCTCGTAGAGCGTGACGCCGAAGCTATAGAGGTCGCTGCGGGAATCGACCGACCGGTTCATGCGACCGGTCTGCTCCGGGGCCATGTACGCGAGCGTTCCGGCGATCACCTCAGGCGGCTCAGGATTTGGACGCTCGCGCGGTACGCGAGACGCAATGCCGAAGCCGGTGAGCCACACATTGCCGCTGGATGCGTCGACGAGCGCATTCGCCGGTCTGATGTCTTTATGGACGAGACCGCGGTCGTGCACGCCCGCCAGTGCTCGCGCAAACGAGATGGCTATTCGCAACGCTTCTGGCAGCGTCCACTTCTTGCCGAGCAGCCGATCGAGCGGTTCGCCGCCGGGATCCGCGAGCACTAGCGTTATGCGGTCGTCATGCCGGATCAGGTCGACCGGGCGCGCCGCCCATGCGGCGTCCAGTTCATTCCTGAGCGAATACTCGTGTTCGAGGCGGTGGAACGATGCGAGCGACACGTCCCGCGCCGTAACCAGGAGTACCGGCGTCAGGCCGTCCCCGGAACCCCGATACCGCGTCACGTCACCCTCGCGCAATGGCGCAACCGCGTAGCGGGAAAGCTCCGCCGCGAAGCCTCCTATCCGGGACCCGTCGGGACCGAGTCTGGAGCGCAGAACCTCTCCGATTTCTTCGGGCTCATGCGAGAGCCTGCGAAAGAAGAGGAGCCGCGCCATGACGGTGCGTTGAAACCGCACCCGAGTCGTTCCTCGTCGTAAGGCCGATGGCCCGGGAGCAACCCGGGCGGACGGAGGAGCTCATCGATGAGAATCGTCGTAACGATCGCGCGCATACTGTTGGGGCTGGTCTTTTTCGTGCTCGGGCTCAACGGCTTCATCGGCTTCCTCGGCGGTCCGCCGACGGAGGGAACGGCGGGCGCGTTCCTCGGTTCGATGGCGGCCTCGCACTATACGTGGATGGTCTCGGGCGTCCAGGTTCTCGCGGGTCTGATGCTGTTGACCGATCTGTACGTGCCGCTGGCGATCGTCGCCCTGGGTGCGGTGCTCCTGAACATCCTCACGTTTCACATCACGATGATGCCGGCCGGGCTGCCGCTGCCGATCATCGTCACCATCCTGTGGTTCATCGTGGCGTGGCCGCTGCGCGAGCACTTCGCGCCGCTGTTCGTTCGAAAGGCTGCGACGTCGCCGCGGTGACGCTAGACGTTCTTCAGCGTGAATGCTTTCAGCGCGTCGAGGTCGCCGTTGAAGCGGTCGCGATCGATGCTGGTTCCGAGGCCAGCGATCGGCGGCTGCGTGCTGGGAATCGACCCGTCGGAGTATTGCCACATCACCATGCCGGGCGTCTTTCCGGCCCACGCCGGCGGAATGTTCGAGTCGAACGGATCCGTATTGTACGCCGCGATCCACACCGGGTGCCCGCTGAAGCCGGAGCCCCCGTTCAGGCTCTCGCTCGGAAACGAATAGGACATATAGAGCAGCATGCGCGCGCCCTCGAGATGCGGTTCGTACGCCTCGAGAAAGCCGGAGATTTGAGCGATCACGGCGTCGCTGGACATCCCCGCCGGGACGGCTTCGCAGTCCAGCGCCGGCGGAATGTCGCCGTTGCGCGGCGTGTAGACCGACAGAAAGTGCGCAGCCTGCGCGGCCGGATCGTCTTCCCACGAAAGAAAGTGGTAGGCGCCGGCGATCATCCCGGCCGCGCGTATGCCGTTGATGTTGTGGCCGAAACTCGATTGCACGTCAGCGGTGCCCTGGGTCGCCTTCGCGATCGCGAAGCTGTATCCGGAGCTCTTGACCTCACCCCAATCGATGTCGTCGCCTTGGAAATCCGAAACGTCGATCCCGTTGACAAAAGCCATGGACACGGCTTCGAGCCGGTTCGAGTGTCTGCCTGGTTCGGCGAGCCCCGCGAAGAGCGCTGACGGCCGCGAAGTCTACAACCATGGTCCGGAGCCGTTTAAAGAAGGGGGAACACATCAACGCACCACCTCAGCGCAGCCGACGCGGAAACGCGCTCGTAAGTCTTCTGGTCGGTATCGCGATCGTGGCGTTCTCCGTATGGAAGACCCATTGGATCTTGACTCACGGACGCCCCTTCGACACATTCGATATAATCGCGCTCGTTGCGATCATCATCATCGTGCTGGGCGTCGTAACGAGCCGTCGGCCTCAGTGATGCCGCGACCCGCCGCCATGAGCGCCTCCTGCGTGCGGGAAGCCGCCGTGGGGAGCCGGCATGTGCGCGATGGGGGCGCGCGTAACCGGCGCGTGCGCGATGGGGGCGTGGGGAGCGTATCCGCCGTACTGCGGCGGCGCGACGTAGTTGTGACCGTGATAAACGCCGCCCCGGTACGGCGGTATGTGATTATGGACGTACACGCCGCGATTGACGATAGCCGGCGCACCTCGATACGGGCCGTGCCACCAGCCGGTGTTCCCGAAGTAGGAGCTCAGCGAGGCGGTCGGGCCGTAGTAGTTCCAGGGATGGCCGAGATAGTAGGGCACGCCCGAGTAGAACGTATACGGCGTATCGACCTCGTTGGCCGCGAACGCCGAACCGGTGTTGTAGCCGTCGACGGAAACTACCATCCCGGGTGAGAGGGTGATGCCGGTCGGATTGATGACCGTGCCTTGATGGAGCTGCACGTTGTCGACGTAGCCCTGGTCGTCACGGACCTGCAACGTGTACGCGCCGTCGAACGAGACGACGCGGCCGTGAATCTGCTGGTCCTGTGTGGCATAGGTGGGCGCCGTTTGCGCCATCGCTTGCCCGCTCGTCGCGCCGATGGCGGAAGCGGCGATGAGAGCGGCGGTGAGAGTCTTGATGTTCATCGTGCGCGCAGCGTACCAGCCGTCCCAGAAACAATCCGGAGAAACCAGCTCCGCATTGCGTGCGCCGCGACCGATGGTGGATGCCTCATTTCTTGCGCAGTCCCAGTAACGTCCGAACCGCTGCTGCGACCGCGGCGATGAGGGCGATCCAGACGACCACGCCGATCCACTGCTGCCATCCCTGCGGATGGTAGATTTGCAAGACGATCGCCAGCCCGACGATGCATGCCGCCGCCAGCATCGTCGCGTTAACGCGTTCGACGATGTGCTCGAGGCGCTTTACGAGGGCATCGGCGTCTTCGACGCGCGTCCAGACGCGCAGATTTCCCCGCTCGATCTCCCCGAGCACGCGATCGATTCGCCGTGGAAGCTCGATGGAGAGCTGGGCCGCGTCCAGCGCTGAATCGCGCAGGCGCTCCGCGGCATGGTCACCGCCGGCGATTCCGTGGTAGAAGAGCTTCCCGGCCATCGGCTGGAGGTAATCCGTCAAGCTCGACTCGGGGTCGAGCGCTTGCAAAATTCCCTCGCACATGACGAGCGCCTTGATCAGCGCCGCGAGATTCGACGGCAGACGCAGCTGATGGCGGCGCAGCACGTGCAAGAGCTCGCCCAGCGCGTTACCCAGCGGCACGTCGTCGAACGAAACGTCGACATATCGCTCGAGCAGTCGCTCGACGTCGCTCGTGAGCTGAGGCCGGTCGATCGG
>JAQBPK010000257.1 GCA_028287565.1 Vulcanimicrobiota bacterium | reverse complement strand
CTCGACTTCGCGCCCGACCGGCTGAGCCTCGCCAGCCGCGCGGGCGGCCTGCTCGTCGCTCTGCATGCGCTCGATCCCGCGCGCACGTCCCTACCCACCGTGCGGTCGAAGCAGCACGACGCGCTGGCCGCATCGCTGCGCGATCTCGCGCCTGCGGAGCCGAACGACTCGCACGCGTTCGATCTGTTCGCCGGCGCTGCGGGGCGCGCGCTGGCGCTCGCGCATTCCACCGGCGAACCGGTTGCGGCGTTCGCTCCGTTCGCGCGTCGCATGGCCGACGCGGTGGAGCGCGCGCTCGCGTCCGCGGACGCCGACGTCGCGGCGGTGAACTTGGGCGTGTCGCACGGCATCGCCGGCATCCTCGCGGCGCTGAACTTCGCGCTCCCGCACGATACCGATCTTGCACGGCGTTACGTCGACCTGCTGCTGCGTTGTTCGCACGCGGTGCGCGGTGCGCAGCGCTGGGACGCGGTCTGGCGGCGCGACGAGCGCCCGACGGCCCGGCGCGCGTGGTGCTATCAGACTGCGGGCGTCGCCGCGGTGCTAGCGGATCGCGCACGGCTGAACGGCGACGAAGCGCTGCACGCGGCGGCGGCGGACGCGCTCGCCGCCGTGCTCGACGACCCCGAGCCGGACGTAGCGCGCTGGGATGCGGCCCTGTGCCACGGGCGCGCCGGCGTCGCTTCGATCGCGTGGAGCTTTTCCGGCGACGCGCGTCTGGTGCGCCACGCGCAACGGCTCGCGCGCGGCGTGCTCGACGAGTTCGACGCCCGGATTCCGCTCGGTTACCGCACCGCCGCGGCGTACGGGCGCCCCGCCGAGGAATGCGCGAGCTTCATCGACGGCTCGCTCGGCATCGCGCAATTCCTGATCGACGCCGCGACGGCGCAGGAGCGCCGCTGGCTTCCGCTGTTCGGGCTACTGCCCGGCTGATCTCGATGCTCGTGAAAGGAGCATGAATGGAATCTCGGTTCGACGATCTCGACCTTCGCGAAGAACCCGTGCGCGGCGACGCTGCGCGCGGACCGCTGCCCGGCAGCAGCGGCGCGACCGATACCTGCACCGCGACCGCGCGGTGTACCAGACTTTGCTGCACGTGTCAAACGGGGTGAACTGAACCATGCCTACCGAATTTCGTTTCGACGATCTCGACCTGCGCGAAGAACCCGCCCGCGGCGATGCCGAGCGCGGCCCGCTGTTCGGCAGCAGCGGGTTCACCGACGCCTGCACCGCGACCACGCGCTGCACGCGCGTGTGCTGCACCTGCCCGCCGCCGCTGAACTGAGGCAGCGCATTGAACGAACAACGCTTCGACGATCTCGATCTGCGCGAAGAACCCGCGCACGATGCGAGCAGAGTACCCGGCCCCGGGTTCTCGTTCCAGACGCACGGATGCAACAACACGCGAGCGTGCACGAACACGTGCTGCCCGCCGTCCTGGGATGCTTGCATGTGACGCTAGCCGCGCACGGCTAGAGCGCTCGGCGCTCTAACCGCGCACGGTTAGACTTGCAGGACGGCGTTCGCCGCCAACACGGCGCCGAGCGTGGCGTGCTCGGCGGTGACGCCGCCCTGCAGGTACATCTCGTACGGCTCGCGCAGCGGCGCGTCGCACGACAGATCGATCGTAGCGCCGCCCACGAACGAGCCGTTCGACATGATGACGGGGTCGACGTACCCCGGCACCGGGCCCGGCTCCGGAGCGAACCGCGCGTTGAGCGGCATCGCGCGCTGCAGCCCGCGCGCGAACGCGATCAGCCGCTCGCGCGAGCCGAGGCGAATCGCCTGGACGATGTCGGTGCGCACCGCACCGGGCGCGGGATCGACGGCGAACCCGAGCTCGGCGAACAGCGCGGCCGCGAAGTCGAGGCCGCGCAGCGCCTCCGCGACCACGAGCGGCGCGTAGAACAATCCCTGCACGAACGCGCGCCCAAAACCGAGCGTCGGTCCGAGCTTCGCGCCGATCCCGGGTGCGAAGACCCGCGCCGCGATGCGCTCGAGCAGATCGGCGCGGCCGGCGAGATAGCCGCCCGTGGGCGCGAGCCCGCCGCCCACGTTCTTGATCAGCGAGCCGGCGATCACGTCGGCACCAACTTCGAGCGGCTCCCGTTCTTCCACGAGCTCGCCGTAGCAATTGTCGACGAACACGATCGTTTCGGGCGCCGCACCGCGCACGGTTTCCGCGACGGCTCCGATCGCGTCGATCGAGAGCGAAGCGCGCACGGCATAGCCGCGCGAGCGCTGAACGAACACCACGGCCGGCCGCTGCGTGCGCACCGCCTCGCGCAGCGCACGAAGATCAGTCTCGCCCGGCGGCGTGCGCGGCACCTCGGCGTAGCGCACGCCGCGCGAGACGAGCGAGTACGGCGCGGTTGCGATCGCATGCCGCAGCGTGTCGTACGGCGGACCGTTCGCCGCGAGCAGCCCCGCGCCGGGAAGGACGAGCGCGTCGAGCCCCGCGACGATCGCGTGCGTCCCGCTGACGATCGACAGCCGCGCGAGCACGCGTTCCGCGCGAAAGACGCGCGCGAGCAGCGACTCGTAGCGCTCGCGCGCCGCGTCGTCGTAGCCGTAACCCGTCGTCCCGGCGAGATCGCTCTCGGCGATCCCTTCGTCCACGAACGCGCGCAGCACGCGCGCGCGCACGGCGGTCGAGCGCGGGTCGCGCCGCTCCAGCCACGGCGCGGCGCGCCGCGCGCTCGCGCGAACGCGCGGATCGACGTCGAAACCGTCGAGCAGAACGTCGATCATGCCGCGGCGGTGCGCATCGCACGCGCCGATTCGGCGCCTTCGTACACGCGCACGAACGGAAACCAGATCGCGGCAGCGACGGCTAGATTCACCGCGACGAGCACGCACGCGCGCCAGTCGAGCGTCGCGACGAACACGTTCGCGAACGGCGGCACGATCGCGGGCGTGTAGAACAGCGGGCGCCCGACCAATCCTAGCGCGATGGCGGCGTAGGTGGTGCACGACAGCACGACGGGCACCGCGACGAACGGCACGGCGAGCACCGGATTGTACGCGAGCGGCAGCCCGAAGATGAGCGGTTCGTTGACGTTGACGAGCGACGGCAGGAGCGTCGCGAGCGCGAACTTTCGCAGGCGCGGCACGCGGCTGCGCAACAGCAGCAGCACCAGCGGCAGCGTCGCGCCGGCGCCGCCGGGAAACACGAAGAGGAACGTCGCGACCACGACGATGTGCGGGATCGGCTCGTGGTGCACGAACGCGTACGTGTTGTCGGCCTGCAGGCGCAGGTACACCGGGAACACGATCGCCGCGAGCAGCGCCGGACCGTGGATCCCGACCAGCCACACGGCGGATTCGATCGCGGTGATCACGACGAGCGCGGCCAAGCTGTCCCCGAGCGTCGCGAGCGGCGAGACGGCGCCCGAGATCAGGGCGGCGAGCGAAATGTGCGCCGCGTACAGCGCCCATGCGACGAGCGCGAGCGCGAGGCCGCCCGCGACGTCGCCCGTGACGGGACCCAGGCGCCGCCGGCCGAGCTCGATGGCCGCGGCGGTCGCGAAGCACACCACGATCGCCGTGAAGATCCCGCTCGCGCCGAGCGTCGTCGCGAACGCGCCGAGGCCGCTCCTGCCGTGGGTCTGCGCGAAGACGGCGAGCGCGTGCACCGCCTCGCGCGGCATCATGACGAAGAACGTCAGCACCGCCAGCACCACCGCCGGGACGACGGCGTAGCCGAGCCGCAGCGCGAGGCGCAGGGAAAGCACGAGCACCATCGCCACCGACGCGATCGCGATCGCTCCCGGCACGAAGTCGCGGACCGCGGCGAACAGCGCCGACCACGACGTGAACGGCTCGGCGAACGGCCGCGCGACCAGCATCAGCGCCGCGACGGCGAACGCGACCGGCAGCGACTCGCTGAGCGCGCGGACCCCGGGCGCCTCGACGAAGCGGTGCGCGTACGGCGCGACCGCCCGTTCGAGCCGGGCGACGAACCCGTCGCCGAGGTCCGGTGCCCTAAAGCTTGCGGATGACGGCTTCGACTCGCCCGACGATGGTGACATCGTCGGCGTAGATTGGCGCCATGGTGGCGTTCTCCGGCTGAAGCCGGACGCGGCCGCTCTCGCGGTAGAACCGTTTCACCGTCGCCTCGCCGTCGATCATCGCGACGACGATCTCGCCGTTGTTCGCGGTCGGCCGCGGCTCGACGACGATCAGGTCGCCGTCGAGGATCGCCGCGTCGACCATCGAGTCGCCCTTGACGCGCAGCATGAACCCGCCGGTCCGCGGCACCCACGACGCCGGCAGGATGAACTGCTCTTCGAGGTTCTCGGTCGCCGTGATCGGGACGCCGGCCGCGACGCGCCCGACCAGCGGGAGCGTCGCCGACTCGACCCGTTCGGGCTCGTCGTCGCCGCGCGTCGCGACCAGCGCGCGCGGCTTGGTGGGATCGCGCTTGAGCAGACCGCGCCGCTCGAGCGTCTTGAGGTGCGACTGGACCGTCGACGACGACGAGAGCCCGACGCGCTCGCCGATCTCGCGGACCGACGGCGGGAAGCCGCGCTCCGACGTGAACGAGCGGATCACGTCGAGGATCCGTTGCTGCTTATCGGTAGTGGCCCGTTCGGCCATCATCCCTCCTAGAAAAGTGCCACCCAGTAGGCACAGCGTCTTGAGACGCTCGCCCACGACAGCCCGGCAAGGCTGCCGCATTTGATTGAGGCCATCCTACCACAGAACCCTCACGAGAGCAAACATACGTTCGAAGCACCTTGACGCAGCGGGATCAGCCTTGGTACCATATGGGGGACGAACGAGCGTTCGGCCCAACATCTAGGGGAAGAGTACACATCATGCAATACGGCAAGCCCAAACCACGACTCACCCTGATGCCGCTCGTGGCGCTGGGCGCCTTGAGCCTGGCCGTCACGCTCCCGGCTCTCTCGAGCACGGTCCACGCCGCCCCGCCGGTGGCCTACACGACGATCACGGTCCACGAAGGGCAGACGCTCTGGACGCTCGCCGAGTCCAAGACCGCGCCGTCCGGCGACGTCCAAGCGACGGTCGACCAGATCATCGCCACCAACCACCTCCCCGGCGCCACCCTGCGCATCGGCCAAAAGCTCCGCGTGCCGCGATGAAAGCGCTCTGAGCCGCGCGGCCGCCGGCCGCGCCAAAAAGAGAAGGGCGGCTCCGCCGAAGCGGAGCCGCCCTTTTTGTTCACGCGTACGTGAGGCTCAGATCTTGATGCGAGCCTCGAAGTACATGTTGAACGGGAGCAGCGGGAACGAACCGCCGGAGTTTGCCGCCGGCTGGTACGGGAGAAACGCCTGCGGCTGCAGGACGAAGCCCGGGTTGTAGACGTTCCCGATCGGCTGGTTTCCGCCGCCGACGATCACCGGCGCGGTGTAGCTGCAGGCGTGGTTCACGCCCCACGGGACCTTCGAGCCGCCGAAGCAGCGGTTCACGATGTTCGCGAAGTTGCCGACCAGCGTCAGACGCTTGTTCACGTCGTACGTCACCTGCGTGTGGAGCAGGATCTGGTTGGGCTCGACGAACGAGCCGAGGTTGTCGAACTTCCCGGTGAAGACGTTCGGGATCGCGAGCGTTCCGCCGCACGACCGCGAGTCGTACGGCGAACCGCCGGGCGCGCCGTACGGATACCGCGGATCGCCGGAGAACCCGGAGGCGAGCCCCGTGGTGCAGCTCGACGGATCGACGCCCGGCATCGACTCGGGGATGCCGTAGCGCGCGCCGCCGAAGAACTGCACCGCCGGCGTGATCGCGAGCGGGCCTTTCTTGTACTGAACGATCCACGTGGCGACGAACGGCGCGCCGTACTGCGTGTATCCGCCCGCGCCGATGCCGGCCGGGAAGATGTCGTACGGTGCGTACTTCGCGTTCACGTCGAACAGCGGCTGCGTGGGAGCGTTGTAGTACGGGTTCGCGACCGACCCCGCGGAGCACGCGTTGTCGACGGCGCCAGCGAGGTAGCACCTCGCACCGCCGCCGCCCGCCGTGAAGGCGTTGTACGCGGCGATGTCGGTGTTGAACGCGTCAATGATCGACGTCCCGCTCTTGAAGCGGGTGTAGTTGATGTAGCTGTTCGTGTACGTGAACGACAGGCGCGAGGCGATGCCGTTGCGCGAGAAGTCGCCCTTGTCGAGCTCGAACTCGAAGCCCTGCGACGTCTGGCGGCCCACGTTGAGCCCGGACACGAAGTTGGTGCGCTGGTCGAGGTAGAACTGCTGCGCTTGGTCCTGCGTCTTGCGCAGGAACGGCGTCAGCTTCACCGACATGTCGCCTTTGAACTGGTGCTCGAACGAGAAGTCGTAGTTGTTCGAGACCGCGGGCGGCACGTTGTGGCCGGGCGTGTTGAACCCGAAGTTCTTGAAGTTCGCCAGGATGATCGGCGAGTCGGGCTGCAGCGTGTCGTACTGCTCGAACGCGCTGTTCGGCGCCTGAGCGTAACGGCCGTAGCTGGCTCGCAGAACGGTGCGCGGATCGAGCGTGTACGTCGCGCCGAGGCGCGGCTGCCACACGCTGTAGCCTTCGATTTGGCTGGGGACGTTGAACTGCTGGTTCGCCGTGAACTGCCGGTTCCAAGCGTTGTACCAGAACGTGCGCGCCGGCGTACCGGTCGTGTTCGACCCGTTGTACTGGAAGCGGTCGAACCGCAGCCCGACGTCGATGTTCAGGCGCGACGTCGGCGTGAAATGGTCGGTGATCGACGCCGCGTAGAACTTCGGCACGACGGTGTTGTACGTCGCGTAGAGGCCGTTGCCGACGACCAGATATTGGCACGGGCCGCCGCCGCAGATGCCGGTGGCCGGCACGAAGATGCCGCCGCCCGCCGCTTCGCCGAGCGTGAAGTACTGCGCGCCGGTGGGATTGGTCGTCCCGCGGTATCCGTTGAGCGCCGTTCCGCCGCCGTTGAAGCAGTTCACGGGATGCGGAGCGCCTTGAGCCGGTGAGCTGTAGCAGACGCCGTTGAGCGGGTTGGTCGAGTCGACCAGTGCGCCCACGACCGTGCGCGGGTTGACGCTGTCCGGACCGAACAGACCCGAGATGAAGCCCGTGTTGTTGTCACGGGTCGTCGTCGCGGTGGTGTACGAGCCCTGGATGGACAGGAGATGCTGCGCGTTGAGCTGGTCGGAGAACTGCGCGCTCACGCCGCGGGTGTGCGAGGAGAGCTCGTAGTCCGGCGAGACCGGCCCGATGTTGTTCGCCAGCGTGAACTGCGGCGACGTCATGAGCCAGTCCGAGTAGTACGTGTAGCCGTACACGCGCAGGAAGGCGTTCGTGCCGAAGTTCTTCTGGTACTGCAGCTTGAAGATGCCCTGGTCGTTGACGAACGCGTCGCGCTGATCGGCGGGCAGCGCGGATTGGAACTCGCGGCCGCTCGGCGAGCCCGGGAACGGGTAGATCTGCGTGCCGCCCCGGTTGTAGCCGATGGGGAGCAGCGCGCCCGTCGGAGCCTGCGTGAAGATGAACGCGTCCGTGTAGAACGGCGTGCCGTACCCGATCGCGTTCAAATAGGCGTCACCGCCCTGGTCGTTGGTGGAGCTGTAGTACGGGTTGCCGATGTGGTTGATGTCCAGCAGGACCTGAATATCGTCCTTCGAGCCGCTCTTCTGCGGCAAGCCGAAGTGCAGGTTCAGCACCGTGTCACGGTCCTGCACCGCCGACTGCAGCCCGAAGTTGAACGGGCCGAGCGCGTACGCCGGTGTCGCGCCGCCGTTCGTGTAGCTACGGCCCGACGGGTCGAAGCACGAGGGCACCGTCGCGGGCGTGATGCCGCTCGTCGGGCATGACGCGATCGGCGTGCCCCAGTCCCGGCTGAGGCTGTTCCCGTTGTACTGGTCGTAGTAGCGGAAGTTCTGGTTGTACGCGCCCGCGCCCAGGTAGTACGAGAACGTGCGGGTCGGGTTGGCGCCGCCCGCTTCGAACGCGACCTTGCCGTAGAAGGACGGCGCTCCGGTCGCGAGCGTCAAGGTGCGCGACGCAGGCGCGGTGCCGGTGCGGATCACCTGGTTGACGTAACCGGAGATACCCGTCGCTTCCGCGTTGGCCGCGGGCGCGCCGGTGTAGACTTGAACTTCCTGTTGTCCGAGCGACGAGAGCGGCCCGGACGGATACTGGTCGAACGCGCGGTTGAGCGGGATACCGTCCAGCTCGTAACCGATCTGGTCGTAGTCGCCGCCGCGGATGCTGAGCGTGGAGCCCGCACCGATGTAGCCGGCTTGGTTCGGCGCAACGAAGACGCCGGGAACCGACGAGATCGCGGACCACGCGCTGTTGAGCGTGCCGCCGCCGCCGAGCCCTGACGCCTTGTCCTGCGTCACGGCGTTGATCGAGTACACGTCGGCCGTCGTTCCGGGCTTCACGAGCGACGACGCCGCACGTGACGTCACCGTGCCGATGACCTTCAATTTGGTGGGCTGCGCGATGCTGACCGTTTGTGTTTGGTCGGCCTGCACCGTGATGCCGCTGACGGACGTCGCGTCGCGGGTGGTCGTCGCCGGCACGGACACGGTGTACGTGTCGGGCACGAGCGAGATGAACGAGAAACGTCCCGTCGTGTCGGACGTCGTCGTCGCGCTTTGTGTGGGGCTCTGCGCGGTGACGCGCGCGCCCGCAACGGGCTGGTTCGTCGAAGGATCGACGACGGTACCGGTGATCGAACCGGTCGTGCCTGCCAGAACGCTTATCGTTCCCTGGAGCACGAACGCGATGAGCAACAGTACCGCAACGACACCTCGCCGAACCGAATGAGGTATTGCCACAGGCACCTTTCCTTTCCGAAGGGTGAGTGGGGACCGGGCAGTCTTCTGACACTGTCCGCTCGCTTCCCCTCGATGGCGGTGCGTAAAGGGCCTCGCCGGACCTGCGGTCACCGTTGCTTTAGCGGCTCGACCGCTCCACCGCGACGACGCTGTGCCCGTCGTGCCGGTCCAGAAATGCCAGCCCTTCGTCCATCCATCCGTCGAGGCCGGCGCTGAGGTGGCGCTGCACCTCGCGCACCACGTGCCGGCGGCTCTTGAGCCACTGCAGCTCCGACCGCGTGGTCGCAAGCCACACCGCTTCTTCGCATTCCTCGCACTGGTAGCCGAATCGCATCGTGCGAGTATACCACCGGGAAACGAACGAGGCCGCGGACGAATCCGCGGCCCCGAAGCGTCTCTCGATGAAGGAGCTTAGAGCTTCTTGATCTTGAGCTCGAAGTAGACCTGAGGCGGCGTGGCCGAGGAGGTCGCGAGACTCTGGAGCGACCCGGCCAGAACCGGAAGGTACGGCTGGTTGAAACCGGGCTGGAGCTGGTCGCCCGGGTTGTAGAAGTTGCCCGCCGGCGTGCCTGCCGCGTACGAGCATCCGAGACGGCCGCCGATCGCCCACGGGACGTTCGAGCCGCCCCAGCAGGTGGACAGGAGATTCGCGCCAGTGACCTGGAGCGTGAACCGCTTGTTGATGTCGTACGAGATCTGCAGGTTTCCGTTGAGCAGATTCGGCTGGATGAACTCCCCGATTCCGTCGAACCGTTTGGTCAGCGGGTTCGGGATGTTGATGATGCTGGTGCAGGTTGAGGCGTCGTAGCCCGCCCCGCCCGGAGCCGGAGCACCGGTCGAGGTGTAGCGCGGATCACCGGCCGCGGACGGATTGCCCGGCAGCGAGACGCACGAGTCGGGCGCGACGCCGCCGATCGCGACCGGCGAGCCGTAGCGCGCACCGGCCTGGAACTGCAGCGACGGCGTGATCCGCCAGGGGCCTTTCTTGTACTGGACGATCAGCGCGGCGACGTGCGGTATGACGTAGCTCGTCGAGGTGCCGCTGCCGAAGCCGGGCTGCTGGTTGTACGCCGCGTAGCCGGCGTTCGGGTCGAGCAGGCCCTGGACCGGCGCGTTCCAGTACGGGTTCGCGACGGTGTTCGGAGCCGAGCAGGTCGGATCGGGCGCGCCGGCGATGTAGCACGGCGCCGCAGTCACCGGCGCGGTCGCCGAGGCGCAGCGAACGTCGGTGGGATGCGATCCGCAGAACGACGTGTACTGGTTGTAGTTTCCGATCGAGGCGTTGATGCCGTTCACGAACGAGCCGCCGTTCGGGAACACCTTGTAGTGGTTGACCGCGTGCGTGTACGTGTACGCCAGCGAGCCGGCGAACCCGTCGCGCGCGAAGTCACCCTTTTGGATCGCGAGCTCGACGCCCGAGGCCGTACGGTTCTGGCCGTTCACGTTCGCCACGAAGTTTGTCTTCGGGTCGACGAGGACGGTCGCGAACTCATCCGACGTCTTGCGCAGGAAGGGCGTGATCCGCGTGCTCAGGTCGGTGCCGCGCACCTGGTGCTCCCACGAGAAGTCGGTGTTGAACGAGATCTCCGGCACCACCGGGCGCGCGAAGCTGTTGAACCCGAAGTTCCGGTAGAAGTCGGTGTTCGGCGTCCCTGCCTGCACGTTGGTCGCCTGCACGGCCGACGTCTCGGGCGGCTGCACGAAGCGGCCGTACGACGCGCGCAGCACGTTGTACGGGTTGATCGTGAAGGTCGCTCCGATGCGCGGCTGCAGGATGTTGTTGTACGAGATGTTCGGGCTCGTCGTGACGAGGGTCGTCGGCGCGGAGCCGGCGGGGCACGCGGCGCCCGGGCCGCGCGTCGTGATGGTGGTGCCCGACACGCAGTGCCGGTTGTTGTAGTCGGTCACGAAGAGCTGGTTGCCGATCGTGTTCGTGTTCTGCAAGTCATACCCGAACGAGTCGGTGCGCAGCGAGAGGTCGACCGAGATGCGCGAGTTCGGCTTCCACGTGTCGCTGATCGACGCGTTGAAGAACTTCGGCCGCACGGTGTTCTTCGCCGCGAGCCGGCCGTCGTTGACGACGAGGTACTCGCAGGTCGCGCCGGCGCAGGTCTGCGTCGGGGCCGACAGGTCGCTGATCAGCGGCGAGTTGGCGTTACGGCGGGCGAGCGCCGCGCCGAACACCGTGACCGGCGGTAGACGGTACTGCGCCGCGTTGGCGCACGCGGCCGGTACGATGGGATCGGTGACCAGCGGGCCGCTGCGCACGAAGCATCCCGCGGTGGGATTCGACGTGCTCACCAGATACGCAACGGGCGCTTCGGAGAACGAGCCCGGAACGTCGTTGCGATAGCGCACCGTGTTCGAGGTGACGTAGCCGAGGTTGACGTTGAGCAGGTGCTCGGGCGAGAGCTGGTACCCGCTGTTGATCACGCCGCCGCGCGAGTGCGAGCTGATCTGATAGTCCGGCGAGAAGATCCCGGTGAAGTTCTGCAGGATCCCCTGGACGCCGTTGTCGAGGCGGTCGGAGTACAGCGTGTAGCCATAGGCCCGGATGTAGCCCTTGTCGCCGATGTTGTGCTGGTACTGCGCCTTGACGATCGCGAACTGGTTCGTTTCACCGTCCTGGCGCGCGAAGTCGACCGGTCCGCCGAATGCCCGGCCGGCCGGTGACGCCGCGAACGCGTAATGCTGCACCCGGTTCAGGTCGCCGGCGGTGAGCGCCGTGCCGATCGGACCGGTGTACTGGTTCGCGTCGGGGTACACGGGCACGACGCCGGGCGCGACGCCGGGCTGGCCGTTGACCGTGCCGTTGATGACGTCGTTGAACTGCTTGCCCCAGTCGAACGAGCTGTCGTTGGGGTAGTTCTGCACGAGACCGTAGTCGTACAGCACCTGAATGTCGTCGTGGTTCCCGTCCTTCTTGTGCGGGATCCCGACGTGGAAGTTCGCGATCGTCTCACGGTCCTTGAGGTTCGTCTGGAAGCCCCAAAGCGTGTCGGCGACGCCGTAGCCGTTCGGTCCGAGCGGGAAGCCGCCGATGAAGGGCGAGCTGTTCGCGTAGCATCCGACGCTCGGGTGCGGCGCGCCCGCGTACGTGTTCGGGACTCCGGGCGTTGCGGACGGGGTGCCGCAGCCGGTCGCCGTGTAGTTGTACAGCGATCCGAGACCCGTCCGCGACAGGTATCCCTGGCCGTTGAACTGGTCGACGATGCGGAAGGTCTCGCTGTAACCGCCGGTGCCGATGTAGTACGAGAACAGGCGGTTCGGCGAGGCCCCTGCGAACTCGAGGCTGCCGTGGTTGTACTGGTGCGGCGAGCCCAGGCCGAGCGTCGCGTTGATGCTGCCCGGATAGGTGCCCGTCTTGATGACCTGGTTCACGAAGCCGGCAAGACCGATCGCCTGCGCGTCGGCCGGCGCCTGGCCGGTGTAGACCTGGACTTCCTGGTTGCCCAGCGACGAGAGCTGACCGCTCGCGTACTGGTCGAAGGAACGGTTGATCGGGATGCCGTCGACTTCGTTGCCCGTCTGGGTGTAGTCACCGCCGCGGATGAAAATCGACGTCCCCCACCCCGGCTGGTTCAGCGGAACGACGACGCCCGGAACGGACGCGATCGCGCTGTAGGCCTGGTTGAGGTTCGCGCCGCCGCCGAGCGATGCGCCCGCCGCCTGCTGGGCGGCGTTCACCGAGTAGACGCTGGCGGTTTGGCCCGGGCGCACGAGCGCGCTGTTCGCGCGCGCCGCCGTGCGGCCGATGTTCTGGAGGGCTCGGGTGCCCTGGAGGGAGACCGTGACGTTCTGGTCCGCCTGGACCGTGATTCCGCCTTGCGTCGCCGACTGGAACCCTGCTTTCTCGAAGCTCAGAGTATACGTGTCGGGAGCGAGGGAGAGGAATTGAAAACGTCCTTGCTGGTCCGTCGTCACCTTTGCCACCTGGCTCGGGCTGACAGCGGAAATCGTCGCACCGGATATCGGCGTGCTAGCGGCAGAGGTCTCCGTGAGGACACCACTGATCGATCCCGTCGTACCGGCCAGAACCCAAGTTCCCTGGCTCAGAACGAAGAGAAGCGCTAGAACGGCGGTCACCGTGCGCGCGAAGGAGCTGCGCATAGGCTAGCCTTTCAATTTGACTGTGAATCGGACGCGCGGGCAGAATGAATCCCCACGACGCGCCTATCGCAGCTTGTCCCCCAAACGGCATTTCCCTGTCGCTAATCTTGCGGAGAAGGCACGGAAACGGCAGTTTCCCTGCCGAAAAACTGCCGTCGTCGGTTCGTCCGCGCGCCAGAACGGGCTACGCCGTGGCGGTCGCGAGCCGTTCGGCGAGCAGCCGCGGGATGTCCGAGGGCCGGTCCGCGACCGGGACGCCGGCCTCGCCGAACGCCTTCACCTTGGACTCGGGCGTCCCGGTGTTGCCCGAGATGATCGCCCCCGCGTGGCCAAGGCGCTTGCCCTTGGGGGCGCTGCGCCCGCCGATGAAGCCCACGACGGGCTTGTCGGGGATGTGCTCCTTGATAAAGGCCGCCGCGTCTTCTTCGTCCGAGCCGCCGATCTCGCCGGCGACGACGAGCGCTTGCGTCTCGGGATCGCTCGCGAACGCACGCAAGCAGTCGACGAACGTGGTGCCGATGATCGGGTCGCCCCCGATGCCGACGCACGTCGACTGGCCGAAGCCCGCGCGCGTGAGCCCGTCCACGATCTCGTAGGTCAGCGTCCCCGAGCGAGAGATCATCCCGACGTTGCCTTCTTTGAAGATATGGCCCGGCATGATGCCGACCAGCGACTTTCCGGGCGAGATGATGCCGGGGCAGTTGCCGCCGATGATCCGCATCCCGTCCGTCGTCGCGACGACGCGCAGCATGTCGTGCGCCGGAATGCCCTCGGTGATGCACACGGCGAGCGTGATTCCGGCGGCGTGCGCTTCCCACAGCGCGTCCGCGCCGGCGAACGGCGGGACGAAGATGATCGAGTGCGTCGCGCCGGTCGCGTCGACGGCATCCTTCACCGTGTTGAACACGGGCTGCCCGCTCTCGATCGTGGTGCCGCCCTTGCCGGGCGTGACGCCGCCGACGATGTTCGTTCCGTACGCGAGCATGCGCTGCGTGTGAAACGCGCCTTCGCGCCCGGTGATGCCCTGCACGATGACTTTCGAGTTCTTGTCGAGGAAGATCGCCATGGCTACTGCGCGCCTTTCGCGAGCTCGACCGCGCGCGCGGCGCCTTCGTCCATCGTCTCGACGGGTACGAATCCCGCCTCGGCCAAGATCGCGAGGCCTTCTTTCGCGTTGGTGCCGGTGAGGCGCACGACCAGCGGCACTTTGCGCACGTCGTCACCGCTGAGCGCCTCGACGATGCCTTTCGCAACCTGGTCGCCGCGCGTGATGCCGCCGAAGATGTTGATGAACATCGCCTTGACACGGTCGTCCGACGTGACGAGCTTGTACGAGTTCTTCACCAGCTCGGCTTGCGCGCCGCCGCCGATGTCGAGGAAGTTCGCCGCGCCGCCGCCGGCGTTCTTGACCGCGTCCATCGTTCCCATGCCGAGCCCGGCACCGTTCGCGATCGTCCCCACGGTCTTGGGCGGCAGCCCGGGCTCGTCTTCGAACCGCGCGTAGTTCGACATGCCGAGGCCGATCGCGACCGCAGCGGCTTGATCCGCGTCCGCCGGCGACTGTTTGTTCCACTGCGCGACATCGGGATGTTTGTAGAGCCCGTTGTCGTCGAGCTCGACCTTCGCGTCGCTCGCGATCACGCGCCCGTCATTGGTGAGCACGAGCGGGTTGATCTCGACGAGGTTCGCGCCGTAGTCCATGAACAGCTCGTACAGCGCGCCGAGCACCGCGGGGAACGCCTTGCGATATCCCTCGGGAAGCTTCGCGTCGAACGCGAGCTGGCGGCCGATGTACGGCGAGTAGCCCTCGGCCGGATCGATCCAGTATTTCTTGATCGCGTCCGGATCGTGCTCCGCGACTTCCTCGACGTCCATCCCGCCCTGCGCGGTGACGAGCACCACGGGCTTCTTCGCCGCGCGGTCGATCGCGATGGAGACGTACGCCTCGCTCGCAATGTCGACTTTCTCCTCGACCAGCAGCGACTTCACTTCTTCGCCGTCGGGGTTCTGAACCGACTTGAGCACTTTGCCGATCAGCTCGCGCGCGAGCGTCTCGCCCTGCTGCGCGTCGTCGGCGAACTTGATCCCGCCGGCCTTGCCGCGGCCGCCCATCATCACCTGGCTCTTGAGCACCCACGAGCCGGGGTGCTCGGCGACGTAGGTTCGCACCTCGTCGGCGGTCGTGGCGTACACGCCGCGCGGGGTCGGGATCCCGACCCGCCGGAACAGGTCTTTGCCCTGGTACTCCATCAACTTCATGGCGCGCCCAGCGTTCAGCGCGGCGAAAGACGCCCCCTGGACGACAATCGTCGGATGCAGCGGAGGCGCAGGTCGCCCGCCGAGGCGAAGAACCCGCAACTGCCGGCCGGGAGGAACGCCGATGATCCAGCGCTCGATCGTAGCCGCCGCGGCCTTCGTCTTGGGATCGGCCGCGTTCGCTCGCGCGGCCGACGCTCCGAAACCGCTGCGCACGCTGGTCTACGCGATCCAGTTCAGCGCGCAGACGAAGAACGCGGAGCAGACGTCCGGCTTCACGGGATCCGATTCGGGGCCGTCCGGCACGGCGGTCGGGCACGGCGTCGTCGAGCGCAACTCGACGGCGAGCGACGACGGCACGCTGACCGTCAACGTGGTCGCCGTGTCCCAGGACGCGGGCCTGGTCGTCGACGCGGCGTTCGCCGGCAAGATTTCGAGCCATCCGCCGATCCGCGTCGCGATCTTCGCGGACGGCCGGCTCTCGTTCGACCCGCAGAAGCCGCTCGCGGCGCCGGCCGCGCGCCTTCTGCCGCTGCTGGCTCGCGGCTTCGTCGCGGGCCGCGACGTGAGCGCGGGCTCCACCTGGAAGACGGAGCTCGCGGCGCCCGCGAAAGGGTCGCTCACCTACCGCGTCAGCGAGCTCAACGGCGAGGTCGCGACGATCGTGATGGACGGCGACATCAAGGTGATGGGACCGCGCGGCTACGACGAAACCGATCACGCCACGACGGCCTACGCCACCGACCGGCTGTGCCCGGTCCGCTTCGACCTCACCGCGCGCTCGCGCCACCAGGCGTCGGCGGACCAGTACGTCACGGAGAACGCGCACCTCACGGCAACGCTCGTGAGCGACACGTTCGCGAAGACGTGACCGCGACGCGCCGCGCGCTCGCCGCCGCCGCGGCAGCGATGCTGCTGCTGACCGTAGGCGCGAGCGCTACCGAAAAACCGCGGCCGCTGCGCGTGCTCGTGTTCGACATCACGTACAACGCGCGCGCGACGCGCGCGGTGAAAACCTCGGGCATGGTGCCCAACGCGCACGGCTTCGGCACGCACAACGTCGCGGGCACCGGTACGGCGGAGCAGCAAGCCGACGGCAACGACCGCGGCACGCTCACGGTCGACGTCATCGCGGCGACGGCGGAAGGCGCGCTGGTCGTCGACGCGGCGTTCGAGGGGCTCCGCTCGCAGCCGGCCGTGCGCGTCGTCGTGTTCCGCGACGGGCGGCTGTCGTGGAATCCCGCGCAGCCGCTGTCGCCGGCGGGCGTGCGCGTGCTGCCGCTGCTCGCGCGCGGGCTCGTGAGCGAGAAAGACGTCAGCCCTGGCTCGAGCTGGACCGTCGCGGCGCCGCCGCCGCAGAAAGGCGAGCTGACGTACCGCGTGCTGCACGTCGACGGCGACCGCGCGACGATCGAGATCGAAGGGACGCGCAGGACGTCCGGCTCGGACGAGTACGAGCACGCGAACACGCTCTACGCGACGGACCTGCTCACGCCGCTCTCGCTCGCGATCGACGCGCGCATCCGCCGCCAGATCGGCGTCGACGACTCGCTCACGACCGATGCGCACCTCGTCGCGACGCTCGTCAGCGACACGTTCGCGAAAAAGTAGGACTGCCATCGACACGCCCGACACGCGCGCGGTCGTCATCTTCGACGGCGTGTGCAACTTGTGCCACGGCATCGTGCGCTTCATCGCGGCGAACGATCCGGCCGGCCGCTTCGCGTTCCTGCCGCTGAGCTCGCCGCGCGCACGCGCGCTGCTCGCGGCTCACCGGCCCGCAAGCCCGGGTGAAGCCGGGGACGGCGGGCCGGATCCCGACACCGTGATCCTGCTGCAAGACGGACACCGCTACGAGCTCAGCGACGCGGCGCTGCACGTGGCGCTCGGCCTGCGCGCACCGTGGCCGCTGGCGTTCGCGCTCATCCTCGTCCCGCGCACCACGCGCGACGCCGTCTACCGCTGGATCGCGCGCAACCGCTACGCCTGGTTCGGCCGCAAGGACGTCTGCCCGGTGCCGCCGCCGGGCCTGCGCGAACGCTTCCTGGACGAGAACGCACCGCAATGACGCGGCGCGCGAGCGTCAGTCCAGACGCCCGAGCAATCCTCGCGCGATGACGAGCTGCTGAATCTCGGACGTGCCCTCGTAGATCTCGGTGATCTTCGCGTCGCGGTAATACCGCTCGACCGGAAACTCCGTCGTGTAGCCATACCCGCCGTGGATTTGAATCGCCTCGGACGCGTGCTCGCGCGCCTTGGTCGACGCAAAGAGCTTCGCTTTGGACGCCTCAGCGACGAACGGCCGCCCGGCATCCGCCAGCGCCGCGGCCCGGTACACGAGCAGTCGCGCGGCGTCGAGATCGGTCGCCATCCGCGCGATCTTGAACGACACGCCCTCGAACGCCCCGATCGGCTTGCCGAACGCGACACGTTCCTTCGCGAACTGCACGGACGCATCCAAGCACGCAGCAAGTATCCCCGCCGCCTGCGCGGCGATGCCGATGCGCCCGGACGTCAGCGTCATGAGTGCCTGCGTCAACCCGGTACCTTCCGCACCGAGCATCGCAGCGTGCGGAACGCGCACGTCGTCGAACGCGAGATCGACGGTGTTCGACGTATGAATCCCGAGCTTCTCGGTGGTCTTCTCGACGACGATCCCGGGCAGCGACGAATCGACCAGAAACGCGCTGATTCCCTTGGAGCCCGCGCCGCCGGTCCGAAACATCGCCATGACGACGCCGGAATACCCGCCGTTCGTACACCACTGCTTGCGCCCGTTGAGCACCCACGCATCGCCGTCACGCCGCGCCGTCGCGCGTATCCCCGCCGCATCGGAACCCGCATCGGACTCGGTCAGCCCGAATCCCGCGATCACGTCTCCCGCCGCAAGCCGCTCGAGCCAGAGCGCCTTCTGCTCGAGCGATCCCAGCGTCGCGATCGCGTTGCAGATCATCGAATGCACGGAGACGGTAACGGCCGTCCCCGCATCGACCCGCGCCAGCTCTTCGATCGCGAGCGCGTACGAAACGTAGTCCGCCCCGACCCCGCCGTACTGCTCGGGCACGAGCATCCCCATCAGCCCGGCCTCGGTCAGCTTCCCGTACAGCTGCCGCGGAAACGCGTGCTCGCGATCCCACTGCACGATATGCGGCGCGATCTCGCGCAGCGCGACGTCGCGCGCAACGTCGCCGATAGCCCGCTGATCGTCGGTGGGCTCGTACGCGCTCCCCGACGCCGCCCCGATCACCGCGATGCGGCCGCCGCCGGCGCCGCCGCCCCGTTCGCCTGCGCCGAACCCGCCGAATAGTCGTAGAACCCGCGCCCGGATTTCTTGCCGAGCCACCCCGCCGCAACGTACTGCTTGAGCAGCGGACACGGCCGGTACTTGGAATCCCCGAACCCGTCGTACAAAACGTTCATGATCGCGAGACACGTATCGAGCCCGATGAAGTCTGCGAGCTGAAGCGGCCCCATCGGATGATTCATCCCGAGCTTCATCACGGTATCGATCGCCTCGACCGAAGCAACGCCCTCGTAGAGCGCATAGACCGCCTCGTTGATCATCGGCAACAGCACGCGATTGGAGATGAACCCGGGAAAGTCACGCACCTCGACGGGCGTCTTGTCGAGCCCAACGGCGAGATCACGCACGAACGAGAACGTCTCATCCGACGTAGCAATGCCACGAATGACCTCGACCAACTTCATGACGGGGACGGGATTCATGAAGTGCATCCCGATCATCTTATCGGGTTTGGACGTAACCGCACCGAGCACGGTAATCGATATGGAAGAAGTATTGGAAGCGAGCACGGCTTCGGGCGGTGTATTCTTGTCCAAGAACCGAAACAGATCCAACTTCAAATCGAGCCGCTCGGAAGCCGCCTCAATCGCAAGCTGAACGTCGAGATCGTGCAAATGCGCGCGCGCATCGATATGCGAGAGAATCTCCCCGCGCTGCTCGGGACTCATGCGCCCTTTCTCGACATCCCGATCGAGCCGCTTGGCGATCCCATCGATCCCCTTGCGAATGCGCCCCTCATCGACGTCGTTGAGCAAAACCTCGTGCCCTTTCGCAGCGAGCACTTGCGCAATGCCGCCACCCATCTGGCCAGCTCCAACGACTAAAACGCGCATGATCCATCCCTCATCGAAAGACCTAACGGTCGAGACCTTCTCTCACCCTTCGACAAGCTCAGGGTGACATGAACGCCTTACCCCCAATCGCGCCAAGGGCGCCGCGCGCATGTTTCGTCACGGGGCGTCGCGGAGAGGGCGAGGCAGGATGCCGGGAGCCCTAGGAGCGCCGAGTTGGGGTTCCGCCAGGAGGGCGGAACCCCAACGTCCCCGTGACGGAACATGCGCGCGGCGCCCCCGCCACAATCCCGTTCGGGCAAGAAGCTCTCTAGGCCACTTTGATCAGCACCGCATCGCCCTGCCCGCCACCCGAGCAGATCGCGGCGATACCGTAGCCGCCACCGCGGCGGCGCAGCTGCTGCACCACGGCGCCGACGATGCGAGCGCCGGAAGCCCCGATCGGATGCCCGAGCGCCACCGCCCCGCCCTGCACGTTGATGACGGTCGGATCGAGCCCGAGCCGCGTCGCCGCCGTGAGCGCGACCGCCGCAAAGGCTTCGTTGATCTCCCAGACGTGAATGTCCGACGCCTTGAGCCCCTGCTGGTCCAGCAGCTTCTGCGCGGCCATCGCCGGCACGAGCGCCAGATACGGCGGATCCCAGGCGACGCCGGCATGATCGACGATCTCGGCCAGCGACTCCGCCCCGATCGAACGGGCGTAGTCCGCGGACGAGAGCACCAGCGCAGCGGCGCCGTCGTTCACGCCGGGCGCATTGCCCGCCGTGATCGTCCCGTCGGTGTCGATCGCCTTCAGCTTGGCCATCGCCGCGAGCGACGCGTCGGCGCGCACGGGCTCGTCGCGGTCGACGCGCGTGTACGGCACGTCGCCGGTGACGTACGGCGAGTACTGCGACGGATCGGCGACCATGTTCTGCGGCGGCACGTGATCCCACACCGATCCGCCCGAACCGGGCGAACCGGCCAGCGCCGGGATACGCGCGCGCGCCTGCTCCGGCAGCGCGTCGACCACGATCTTGCCCTTGGCTTTGGTCGCGACGTTGATCGGCGCGATCTCGTCCGCGTAGCGCCCCGCCTCGTGGGCGTCGTGCGCGCGCTTGTGGCTCTGGTACGCGAACTCGTCCTGCACCGCGCGCGTGACGCCCAGCTCCGCCGCGACGCGCGCGCCCTGCGCCGCCATCGCTTCATCGAAATAGTAGTCCCACAGCCCGTCGTGGATCATCGCGTCGACGAGCACGCCGTGCCCGTAGCGGTAGCCGTTGCGCGCGCCCGGCAGCAGGTAGGGCGCGTTCGACATCGACTCCATCCCGCCGGCGACGACCACGCGGTGATCCCCTTCGGTGATATACCGGGCGCCGTAGGTCACGGCGAGCATCCCCGAGGCGCAGACCTTGTTG
Source organism: Vulcanimicrobiota bacterium (assembly GCA_028287565.1). Lineage (GTDB taxonomy): Bacteria > Vulcanimicrobiota > Vulcanimicrobiia > Vulcanimicrobiales > Vulcanimicrobiaceae > Vulcanimicrobium. The sequence continues at coordinate 4,503 of JAQBPK010000257.1, read as the reverse complement.
ATCGTCTCGGCGGTCGTGGTCTTGGCGAGCCCCGCCTTGAAGGCGGCTTGCCGCGCCGGCGCCTGACCCGCGCCCGCCTGAATCACTTGACCCATGATGACGTGCTCGACGTCGGACGGATCGACGCCGGCGCGCGCGATCGCGTTGCGGATCGCGTCGGCGCCCAGCGTGGTGGCGGGGAGCGAGGAGAGTGCGCCGCCGAGCCGCCCGAAGGGCGTGCGCGCGGTCGAGAGGACGACGGTACCGGACTTCATATCGCCTACAACTTCGTGAGGCTGCCGGCGGATTCCCGAGTCTGGGTGCAGACGATCGTGGTGTCCGGGTCGCAGCTCTCGCACTCGAACTGTACCGTGACGTGGGCGATCTCGAAGTCCGCGCGCATCGCCGCGTCGATCGAGCGCAGGATGGCGCTCGCCTCGCTCAGCTTGCGGTCGTCGAGCACGACGTGGGCCGACAGCGCGTGGGACCCCGAACCGATCGTCCAGACGTGCAGGTCGTGGACGTCCACGACGCCCGCGACGCGAACGATGCGGTCGCGCACGGCGGGGACCTCGGCGTGGCCGGGCGCGCTTTCCAGCAGAACGCCGGTCGCCTCGCGGACGATTCCGGCGACGCCGGCGACGATGATCCCCGCGACAAGCAGCGAGAGCGCCGGATCGATCCAGGCCGCCCCCGTCAGCACGATCAGCCCGCCGCCGACGATCACCGCCGCGCCGGCGAGCGCGTCGCCGGCGACGTGCAAAATGGCCGCGCGGACGTTGATATTGCGGTGGTGGCCGCGCGCGAGCATCATGCCGACGCCGGCGTTCACCACCAGGCCGACCGCGGCAATTCCGGCCATGAGCCCGCCGGCAGGCAGCTCGGGATGGAGCAGCCGCCGGACGGCCTCGACCGCGATGAGCACCGTCAGCGCCGTGAGCAGCGTGCCGTTGGCGAGCGCGGCGAGGATCTCGTAGCGCGCGAAGCCGTAGGTCTGTCGGTGCGTCGCGGGCCGCTTCGCCTGCACGGCGGCGGCCAGCGCGATCGCGAGCGCCACGACGTCCATCGTGACGTGCGCGGCGTCCGACATCAGCGCCAGCGAGCCCGCGCGCACCCCGCCGGCGAGCTCGAGCACGGCGACGCCCGCGGTCGCGGCCAGCGCGACCTTGAGGCGGCCCGTCGACCCCGCGGCGTGCTCGGTCATTCGCGCCGCGCTTTGAGTGCGAGCACGGCGAGCATCGCACCGAACGTCAGCCACGTGCGCGACTCGGCCTTGCCGATCACGGCGGGATCGTACGACCCGTGCTGCGGCTCGGAAGGCTCGAGCGCGGGAACCACGCGCGGCACGCGCGCGACGTAGTCGTCGAACGCGGGCCCGAACGTCGTGCGCAGATAGCCTTCTTCGTGCGGCACGATCACCGAGTACACGCCCGCCATCGCGGCCAGCGAACCGGCAACGAGAGCGAATCGCACCGGCGCGGAGCACTTGCCGGTGAACGCGAGCGCGAAGCCGGCCGCCGTCATGAAGTTCCCGACGTAGAGCGGGTTGCGAACGTACGCGTACGGCCCCGCGGTAACGAGCGCCGGCGCCGTGACCACGTCGCCGCGCGTCGTGACGCCGCTGTAGCCGACGGCCCACATGCGCACGACTTCGCCCGCGAACGCGAGCGGCAAGCCGGTGGCGATCGAGAACGCGCTCGGCTTGCCGAACGCCGCCAGGATGACGGCCGGCAGCGCGAGCAGCGCACCGCGGTTGCCGAAGACGAACGCGCGCAGATCGGACGATTGGTTCACGAAGTCACCTGTACGCGCTCGCGCGCGTCGTCGTAGACGGCGCGCAATGCGGCCATCAGCGTTATGCGCGGCACCCAGCCCGTCGCCTCGCGGAGCTTCGACGCGTCGCCGACGCTCACCGGGACGTCGGCCGGGCGCATGCGTTCGGGATCTTCGCGCACCTCCACGGGGACGTGCGCGATCTCGATCAGCCGGCGCAGAACGTCGCGCATCGTCGTCGCCTTGCCGCTGCAGACGTTGTAGATCTCGCCCGCTTCGCCGCCGCCTTCAAGCAGCAGCACGTACGCGTCGCAGACGTCGCGCACGTCGAGCAGGTCACGGCTCGCGCCGAGGTTGCCGACGAGCACGACGCGGTCGAGCCCCGCGGCGACGCGCGCGATCTGCGCCGCATAGGCGGCGACGGCGAAGCGCTCGTCCTGTCCCGGGCCGATGTGGTTGAACGCGCGCGTCACGACGGCGTCCACGCCGTACGAGCGCGCGTACGCGACGGCGAACGCTTCGGCGGCGACCTTGCTCGCCGCGTACGGATTGCGCGGCTGCGGCGCGGCCGTCTCGCGCAGCGGGTACGCCTCGCGCGGCTGCGCGCCGTAGACGTCGGCGCTACTCGCAACGAGCACGCGCGCGCGCGGGCCGTCGGCCGCGAGCGCGCGCGCCGCATCGAGTACGTGCAGCGTTCCGCGCGCGTTCACGTCGAACGTAGCGCCGGGATCGGCGAGCGACGCGGGGACGAACGCTTGCGCGGCGAGGTGCGCGACGGCGTCCGGCCGCGCCAGCTCGAACGCCGCGCACACCGCAAGCTCATCCGTCACGTCGACCTCCAGCACGTCGTCGCCGCCGCCGCGGTCGGCCGCCACGACGTCGTGCCCGCGCGCGCGCAGCGCCGCGCTCAAATGGCGCCCGACGAAACCTCGTGCACCCGTGAGAAGAACGCGCACGTCACGCCGGCGCGAACGGGCGCAGGCGCCCGAGATCGGCGACGACCATCTGCTCGACCAGCTGCTCGAACGATACTTCGGGCCGCCACCCGAGCGCGCGGTTCGCCTTGGACGCATCGCCGACGAGGAGATCCACCTCCGCCGGCCGGTAGAACCGTGGATCGACGATCACGTGGTCTTCCCACCGCAGGCCCACGGCCTCGAACGCGAGCCGCACGAAGTCCCGCACCGAGTGCGTGCGGCCCGTCGCCAGCACGTAGTCGTCCGCGCGCGGCTGCTGCAGCATCATCCACATCGCGCGAACGTAATCGCCGGCGAAGCCCCAGTCGCGCTGCGCGTCGAGGTTCCCCAGGCGCAGCTCGTTCTGAATGCCGAGCTTGATGCGCGCCACGCCGTCGGAGATCTTGCGCGTCACGAACTCCTTGCCGCGGCGCTGCGACTCGTGGTTGAACGCGATGCCGCTGACGGCGAAGATGTCGTACGACTCGCGGTAGTTCACGGTGATCCAGTGGCCGTACACCTTCGCGACGCCGTACGGCGAGCGCGGGTAGAACGGCGTCGTCTCGCTCTGAGGAACGGCTTGCACCTTGCCGAACATCTCCGAGCTCGAGGCCTGGTAGAACCGTATCGTGGGATCCACCGTGCGGATCGCTTCGAGCATGCGCGTCACGCCGAGCCCGGTGAACTCGCCCGTGAGCACCGGCTGGGTCCACGACGCGGGCACGAACGACTGCGCGGCGAGATTGTAGATCTCATCGGGCTTTATCTCGGCGACGATCGACGTCATGGAGCTCTGGTCAAGCAGGTCGCCCGAGACGATGGTGACGTCATCGACGATATGCTGAATGCGCTCGTGCACGTCGGTTGACGAGCGGCGCGTCATGCCCACGACGCGATAGCCCTGTTCGAGCAGGAACTCGGCAAGGAACGAGCCGTCTTGACCGGTGATCCCGGTGATCAGCGCGGTTTTCTGGGGCAACGAAACACCTTTCAGTTGAGGATCTGGACGTTCTTGCCGGACTCGTCGAAGACGAAGCGCGTCTCGAACAGCTCGTCGCGCTCGGGCCCGACGACCTTCGACTGGATGACGAGACGGTGCATCAGCTTGTCGTTGTGCCGCACGATCCCGGAGTAGAAGTACTGCACCAGCGGCGTGACGCGGTCGGCCAGCGGTGCGAGGCGCCTGCGTTCGACGAGCATGGACAGCAGCCTGGTCTGCAGCTCCTTGGGCAGCAGGCGCGCGGTGTCGTCGGGCGTCATGCGCACCGCGGTCAGCTCTTCTTGCGCCTTGTTGCTCTCGGCGACCGGCCGGTCGGTGGTGTACCGCATGATCGCGTCCCAGTCGTCGGCGGGGATGCCGGTGAAGCGCATGCCGTAGCGCCACACCTTGCGGCCCTGGTGCTGCACGTTGTCGTGCCACACCGTACGCGCGCGGACGCGCAGATTGCGCTCGTCGAGCACGATGCGCACCTCGAACTCGTCGCGCCCGACGGGCTCCTGCGTGAGGATGCACAAACCGCCGCCGCTGATGTCCAGCCCGATCGCCGCGCGCGTCGACTTCCCGTCCAGGCTGTAGGCTGCACGATACGGCTTGCGCTTGCGCGGGAATTTCCGCCGGTTCTGTTCCTTCCCGGTGAACCACGCCAGGAGCTCGGGCAGCATACGTTGCCCGTTACCTTTGCCGGTGGGCTTGGAAGTCCCCGGGCCTTACCAGGCGGTGCGCGCGATCGCGTCCCACTGCTCGGGCCCGGTCCCGTTCCAATCGTAGAACGCGATCCCGATCGCCCCCGAACGC
>JAQBPK010000218.1 GCA_028287565.1 Vulcanimicrobiota bacterium | reverse complement strand
GGCGCCGACGCCGTACGGCACGCAGCTCCCGCCGCCCGGCTCACCGCCGGCGAACCCGGGCTGATCACACGTTGAAGCGGAACTCGACGACGTCGCCTTCCTGCATCACGTAGTCCTTGCCCTCGGAACGCAGCTTGCCGGCGGCGCGAATCGCGTCCATCGTCTTGTACGTCACGTAGTCGGCGTACGAGACGATCTCCGCGCGGATGAAACCGCGCTCGATGTCCGTGTGGATCGTTCCCGCGGCCTGCGGCGCTTTGGTGCCCTTCGGGATAGTCCAGGCGCGCGTCTCTTTCTCGCCGGTCGTGAGAAACGTCATCAGGCCGAGCAGATCGTACGCCTCGACGATCAAGCGGTCGAGGCCGCCCGACGTGATGCCGTAGTCGCCGCGGAACATCTCCACGTCCTCGTCGCTCATGCCGGCGAACTCCGACTCGATCTTGCCGTTGAACGCGATCGCGCGGCTGTTCTCTTTGCGCGCGTGCTCGAACACCGCGCGCGCCATCGGGCCTGGCTCCGCGATCTGCGCTTCATCGACGTTCGCGACGTACAGCATCGGCTTGGCGGTGAGCAGGAACGACTCGCGCGCGATCTCGGCTTCAGGCGAGCCGGGCGCAAACGCGCGCGCCGGTTTGCCCGCTTCGAGCGCCGCGATGAGCCGGTCGAGCGCTTCGAGCCGCGGCGCTTCCTTCGGGTTCGCGCGCACTTCGCGCGCCAGCTTGTCGCGCCGCTTCTGCAGCGACGCGAGATCGGCCAGCGACATCTCGATGTCGATGATCTCGATGTCGCGCAGCGGGTCGGCCTCGCCCTCGACGTGCGTGACGTTCGGATCTTCGAAACACCGCACGACCATCGCGACGGCGTCGGTCTCGCGGATGTGCGAAAGGAAGGCGTTTCCGAGCCCCTGCCCGCTCGCCGCACCGCGGACGAGCCCGGCGATGTCCACGAAGCGCATGCCGGCCGGGACGATCTTCTGCGAATCACTCAACTCGGCCAGGACGCCGAGCCGAGGGTCGGGGACGGGCACTTCGCCGATGTTCGGTTCGATGGTCGCGAAGGGGTAGTTCGCCGCCAGCGCCTGCGCCGAGCGCGTGAGCGCGTTGAAGATGGTGGACTTTCCGACGTTGGGAAGGCCGACGATACCGCACGACAATGCCACGGAGGCGCATGGTACGTGACACCGGCGGAATCGCCTGCGCTGGGCGCGGAGGAGTTGCACGCCGGGCCCCCGGAGTATCGTTTGATGCGGCAGATGAAGGTCGACAAGCTGGGGATCGATCTCCTCACGCACGACCCCGTCGTCATCCTGAAGGACCTCGAGGGCAAGCGCTACCTCCCGATCCTCATCGGACCGTTCGAGGCCACGGCTATCGCTTTGGCGCTCGAAGGGACCGCGGTGCCGCGCCCGCTGTCGCACGACCTGATGCGCACGCTGCTCGAGACGCTGTCCGCCAAGCTCGAGCAGATCGTCATCCACGACATCAAAGACTCGACGTTCTTCGCCAAGCTGATCGTGCGCACGAACGGCGAGGTTCAGGAGATTGACGCCCGCCCGTCCGACGGGATTGCCCTCGCGCTGCGCATGCAAGCGCCCATCTTCGTGAGCGACAAGATCGCGCTCGAAGAGACGGTCCCCGACAAGAACGCGGAACCCGAAGACCCCCTGAAATTCAAGAAGTTCATCGAGGAACTGAAGCCTTCGGATTTCATGGACTAAAAGGCTGAACCGCGAGTGCGTCTAACCTAGCGCGTCGCAATGTACACCACGGACGAACGCGCCGAAATCGGCGTTTACGGCGGGTCTGGGTTCTACTCGCTCATCGAGAACCCGCGCGAGATCTGGGTCGAGACGCCCTACGGGCTGCCGTCCGACAAGATCGCGCTCGGCGAGATCGCCGGCAAGAAGGTCGCCTTTCTGCCGCGGCACGGAAAAGACCACCGCTATCCGCCGCAGTCGATCAACTACCGCGCGAACGCGTTCGCGATGAAGGCGCTCGGCGTTACGCGCATTATCGGGCCGACCGCCTGCGGCTCGCTGCAAGCGCACGTGAAACCGGGCTCGATGGTGGTCGCCGACCAGATCGTCGACCGCACGACGGGCCGCAAGGACACGTTCTACGACGGCCCGGTCACGACGCACGTGTCGTTCGCCGATCCCTACTGCTCGCAACTGCGGCCGATCGCGGTTGACGCGCTGCGCGCACTCGACATCGACACGCACGACAAAGGGACGATCGTCGTGATCCAGGGCCCGCGCTTCTCGACGCGTGCGGAGTCGAAGTGGTTCAGCTCGCTGGGCTGGGAGGTCATCAACATGACCAACTATCCCGAATCGTATCTCGCGCGCGAGCTCGAGATGTGCTACGTAAACATCTCGCTGATCACCGACTACGACGTCGGGCTCGAAGGCCAAGCGGGCGTGCAGCCGGTGTCGCACCATGAGGTGATGCAGGTGTTCGCGAGCAACAACGAGCGCGTGAAGAACGCGATCTTCAAGATCATCGAGAACACGCCGGCCGAGCGCACGTGCTCGTGCGGCAGCGCGCTCGCGGGCGCACGAGCGTAGAATGCGGCGCGCACCGGCGCCGGCGGTCGACTTCGGCGTCTATGCCAAGGCGGTGCCGCTGCTGGTGCGCAACCCGGCGATAATGGTCATCCCGCTGCTGATGGCGGTGATCGGCGTGCTGGTCGGCCTGATGACATCCGCGTCGGGCGGCGGCATCATCGGCGGAACGACGAGCGGTCTCAGCAGCTTCATCGTGCTGCTGCTGCAACTCTTCGGCCTCGGCGCGGCGTGCCTGATGGCCGACGACGCGTGGCGCCATGGGCATGCGTCGTTCGAGAACGGCTGGAGCGAGGCGCGCCGCCGCGGCGGCGACCTGCTCATGGCAGCGCTGGGGGTCACGCTGATCTTCTCCGTCGCGCAATATGCCGGCGCGCTGCTGGCCAGCCTCATTCCATTCTACCTCGGGGGATTCAACGCGGCGGCGCTCCTTCTGATGGTCGCCGCCGCAGTGTTTTTGATCTGGGCGATTCCGGCGGCCGCGGTCGGCGGCGTTTCCGGCGGCGCTTCGATCCAGACGTCCATCGACCGCGTGCGCGCAACGCCGGCGACCGCCGTGGTAGCCGCGATCATCACGTTTGCGCTGCTGCAATTCGCCGTCCCGTACGCGGCTTCGTATCTGTGGGTGCAGGTGTTCGCGTACGCCGGCGGCAGCGTCATCGTCGGCTTGCTGATCCAAGCGCTGCTGGGGGCGATCGCGCTCGCGTACGTCGCGCTCTTCATCACAAAAACGTACACGGACGGCGCGTTCACGCGCCGCTGGTGAACGTCACCCCACCGCGACGAAGACTCAACGCGATGATGGGGCGAGCGCCATGCGCACGGCGTCCGCGACGAGCGCCGGGCTGACGTTCGTGTGCGCGATGCGTTCGGCGTCGCCGATCGCGGCGAGCATCTTCGCAAATGCCGCCGGCTCGCGCGGCGGCAGCTCTTCCAGCCGCGAACGCTGATCGCGCGCGAGCAGCGGCACGTTGCCGCCCAGTCCCAGCGCGATCCAGTCGCGCGCGAGCGTCTTCACCGTCTCCAGCCCGGCTTCGAGCGTCGGGCGCGTCGCCCACCCGGTCGCATCCGCCTCCGCACCCTGCGCGGCGGCGAAGAACCATTCCACAGCCGCATCGCGGGTTGCGCCTTCGCCTTCGTCGAGATACGCGAGCGCACGGGAAGCGCTGCCGTTCGCCAAGCTCGCGGCGCGCTGCGCCTCGTCGCGCGCGATCCCGTGCCGCTCGAGCACCTGCACGGTCTCATCTTCCGACAGCAGCGGAAACGTCACCTCGACCAGGCGCGAACGAATCGTCGGCATGACGCGCCCGATGGCATTGGTCGTGACGATCAGCAACACGTGGGCGGGCGGCTCTTCGAAGAATTTTAGCAGCGCGTTCGCCGCCTCGCGCGTGAAGTCGGCGTCTCCCAGCACGAACACGCGCATGCCGCCGGCGTACGAGTGCAGCGACAGCTGGCGCACGAGATCGCGCGCGGTCGTCTCCTCGCTCTCGTGAAATCCCGAACCGTCGCGGTCGCCGATCTTCAGCTGGCCTTCGGAGAGATAGAAGTCGGGATGCGAGCCCGCGTCAAGGCGCGTGCAGCCGCTGCACGTACCGCACCAGCCGAGCAGCGTGCGCTTCGGCGTGACGCACAGCAACGAGCGGCCGAGCGCGCGCGCGAACGTCTTCTTTCCCACGCCCTGCGGGCCGGTGAAGAGGTAGCCGTGCGAGAGCGTCGCGAGCGTGAGGTGCTCGAAGAACGCGCGCGGCGCCGCGGCACCGATGACGTCGAAGTTCCCGTCGATCATGGGATGAGGTTGATGCTGCGGCGGTAGTCGAACGCCTCGCGCGCCGCAGCGGCCAGCGCGTCCGCCGGCTGCGTTCCGTCGAGCACCACGTACCGGTTGGCGAAGCGCTCCGCCAGTGCCAAGTAACCGTCGCGCACGGCTTGATGAAAGGCGTCCCCCTCGCGCTCGAGGCGGTCGGCGCCGCCTCGCGCGCGCACGCGAGCGCGCGAGACCTCGATCGGCAAGTCGATCAGGAACGTCAGCTCCGGCGCGATGCGGTGCGTCGCGGCCAAGCATATCTCGAGGACTGCTTCGACATCGAGGCCGCGGCCGTAGCCTTGATAGGCGACGGTGGCGTCGAAGAAGCGGTCGCACAGCACGACGATCCGCTCCTTGAGCGCGGGCGCGATGACGTCGGCGACCAGCTGGGCCCGCGAGGCGTTGATCAGCATCACCTCGGCGATCGGATCGATCCGAAATGTCGGATCTAGGAAAACTCCGCGTAAAGAATCCCCGAGAGGGGTTCCACCTGGTTCCCTGGTGACCAGGACGACATCGCCGCGGGCTGAAAGGTCGCTAGCCAACGCCGCGATGAGCGTCGACTTCCCGGCGGCTTCGATCCCTTCGAAGGTGACGAGCACGGGGCGCTCTTCGCGATAGCGGCTCTACGGCCATCGCGGAGGGCGATGATGCTCAACGAGTTGGTGAAACGGTTCGGCGCGGGCAAGGCGGATCGGCGAGGCGCCGACCGCATCCGCAAGCGGTTTCCCATCGCCTGGCTCAAGGACGGCACGCTGGTTTCCGCGCTGGGCTTGGAGATCAGCGAGAAGGGCATCCTGTTCGCGTCGAGAGAGCCGCCTGCCGCGGACCGCGTCGACGTTGCGATCGACGTGGGCCAGCGCCGCGTCCGCGCGCGGCTGAAGATCGCGCGGCAGGGAACGATGTCGCGCGACGGCGCCGAGTGGGTGCTGATCGCAGGCGTGTTCGAGGCGATCGCGGCCGACGACTGGGACGCGGTCGTCCGCTTCTGCAAGAACCGCAGCGACCCGGGCAACAAAGCCGCTGAAGAGCTGGCGGCAATGGGCGGCCAGGACGACGACGCCTACCGCCTCCTGCCGCTGCGCGTCCAGCAGCGCGTCGTGACGATCCTGGTCCAGGCGGGCCGCCTCGCACCCGGCAGCGACGCGAAGAACCCGCTGTTGCGCATGTCGTACGAAGGCAAGACACGCACCGGCGCGCACCGGCTCGCCGTGACGAGCCGGCGCAACGAAGACGGCGAAGTGCTGCAGTTCGACTCGTTCATCACGGTCGACGACGCGGGGAACGTGCTGCTCGAGCGCTGACCGAACGCCTAGACGTCGGGCCCCTTAAAGATCCGCACCCGACGATTCGGCTCGAGCCCGGTCGACCGCGACTGCACCCGATACCGCTCCGCCAGTTGGTGCTGCATCCGCCGGATATAGGACGTCTGCGGCGTCAATTCGACGGCCCGGCTGTCGAGCAGCACCTGATAAACGGCCTCCTCGGCCTCCCGCATCGCGATCTCTTCGACGTCGATCGACGGCAGGTTGAACACGTCCTTGAGCGCGTTCTGGATCTGCGTCGTCGTGTTCGTCTTGATCGAATAGATCGGCACGTTCTCCGCCGCGATCTGCTTGAGGCGATCCGACTCCTTGCGCTCCAGCGTCTTCAGGGTGAGCACCACGTCGGCGTCGTCCCACTTGCGCGCGATCGACGCGTGCACGCGCAGGTTGTGCACCGCGCGCTCGATCTTGTTGCGGGACACGCCGTACGGGAAGATCATCAGCGGCTTCGCGTCGTCGGGGATCGATTCGCCCGCCGCGCCGAAGAGCGCCATGTCGTCGTCGCGCGACTGCTGCGGCAGCGCGCGCACCTTCTCGGAAAGCGCTTCGGGGTTCGCCTGCTGCACGATGTCGATCGCGCCGCCGAGGGTGCGCTGGCGCACCTCGGGCTGCGGCTGGTAGCCGCGCAGCAGCGCGTCCACGACTTCGCCGACGTTCTGGTGGATCGCGAGCCGGTCGCGGTCCTGGATTTCCACGACCACGTCGAAGGTCGGCGGCTGTTTGCGTTCAAGCACCGTCTTGCGGGTGCCGCGCCGGCGCGCTTCTTCATCAGACAGCGTGACGGCGCTGATCCCGCCGAGCAGGTCCGACAGCGTCGGGTTCATCAGCAGGTTCTCGAGCGTCTGACCGTGGGCGGTTCCGATCAATTGCACGCCGCGTTCGGCGATCGTGCGCGCGGCGAACGTTTCCGCCTCGGTGCCGATCTCGTCGATCACGATGACCTGCGGCATGTGGTTCTCCACCGCCTCGATCATCACGTTGTGCTGCAGATGCGGGTCGGGAACCGGCATGCGGCGCGAGTGGCCGATTCCGGGATGCGGAACGTCGCCGTCGCCGGCGATCTCGTTCGACGTGTCGACGATGACGACGCGCTTGCGCCCTTCCGCGAGCACGCGCGCGCACTCGCGCAGCATCGTGGTCTTGCCCACACCCGGACGGCCGAGCAGACAGATGGATTTTCCGCTGCGGATCACGTCCAGGACGATATCGATCGTCCCGTACACCGCGCGCCCGACGCGGCACGTGAGGCCGACGATGCGGCCGGTGCGGTTGCGGATCGCGCTGATGCGGTGAAGCGTCTGCTCGATGCCGGCGCGGTTGTCGCCGCCGAAAG
>JAQBPK010000210.1 GCA_028287565.1 Vulcanimicrobiota bacterium | reverse complement strand
GCTCACGCTTCCGCCCGGGCTGTTGATGTACATGTCGACGTCGCGTTCGGGATCTTCGCGTTCGAGAAACAGGAGCTGCGCGATGATGAGGTTCGCCAGTGCGTCGTCGATCGCGCCGGTGACGAAGACGATGCGTTCCTGCAGCAGGCGCGAGTAGATGTCGTAGGAGCGTTCTCCGCGCGCGGTTTGCTCGACGACGATCGGGATCAGGCTCATGCGCCGCAGTATAGCGGAGCGCGCGCGCCGCGCGCTCAAACGGGCAGCCGAAAGCGGCCGGGCAGCGAAAAGCGGCCACGCGCGGCAGGTCCGCGCGCCCGTGAGCGCCGATTCCAGCGGGATGAACACGTTGACCGATGCGCAGCGGGAACGGGTTCTCGCGCTCCTGCGGGAAGGAAAGACGCTGCGCCGGATCGAGCAAGAAACGGGCCACCGCCGCGAGACGATCGCGGCGTACGGCCGGCGCGCAGGGTTGCTCGGCGGCGAGGTCGCCGACCTGGACGCGGTGCGCGCGCCCATCTCGATCTGCGAGCCGCACGAAGCGCGGATCGCGGCGGCGCTCGAGGACGGTGCGTCTCTGCGCGCGGTGCATGCGGAGCTGGTCGCGCGGTACGGGTTCGCCGGCAGCTACAGCACGCTCAAGCGCTACGTGCGCACGCGGCTCACGCCGGCACGCGAAGCGACGCTGATGCTCGCCGCCTAACCGCGAACCGCCGTCCGAGGCGGTTGGTTCGGCGGATCTGCGCGTGGGCTATTCCTACGGAATCAACTTGCGCGAGAGCCTGGAATCGCGAGCACCCAGCGCATCGTCCCTCCGCCGTCGTGCTTGCCCACGAAGCCGCGCGAGCGCAGCAGCGCGGCAGCGGCGTTGTTCTCCCAGGCCGTGTACGCGACCACTTCCGTCGTGCCGTGCGCGGCGATGTGCCACAGCAGCGCGTCGGTGAGCGCGCCGCCTAGGCCCTTGCGGCGGTACGGCGCGGCGACCAGGATGCCAAACTCGCCGCGCCGTTCGGAGCGTTCGCGGGCGGCATGGGCGATGCCGAGCAGCTCGCCGGCGGACGATTCGGCGAGGACCCCGCCGAGCGCCGCCGGGCCGAAAAGCATCTCGCGCACCTGTGCCGGCGAGGGGATCGAGGCGGAGTGGAAGCGCAAGCGGACGTCGGCCGGCGAGAGCGATTCGAGCAGCGCGTTGTACGCGGCGACGTCGGGCGGGGCGAACGGCCGTATGTGCCGGTCGGCGCGCTGGGCCGCGCCGGTGCACCAGGCTAGGGAGGTCATGATGCCGGCCGCTTGCGGAGTCCGAGGTATACCGACCTGTGTAAGTGGAGCCGGATGCCGACACGCCTCTCTTAGCGGCGCGAGGTGACCGCGCTCACGCTAACCCTGAGGAACGGCATTAGGACTAAAGGATCAGGCTGGCCAGGACGATAGGGAGGGTACGGCCTGCGCGGACACCTCCGCGCGGATCGCCGTTTCAGCCCGATACGAAGGATCGTAGCAATGAAGCTGGGTGTCGCTTTAGCAGGGATGCTGACACTGTTACCGCTGTCGTCTTCGCCGCTCGTGCAGTTGGAGCCGCCGCGCCTGGTGAGCTCGTCGCACGCGGGTGACGTCGCGATCGCGGTTCCGCTGAACGATCCGCACTATCCGGCGAACATGGCTGACGACGCCGGCGCGCTCGCCGCGGACGTGAACGCCGAGCGCGCGAAGCACCATCTTCCGGCGCTGGTGCGCGACGACACGCTCGACCGCTTCGCGTACGCCAAAGCGGTCGAGATGGCCGCGCGCGGTTATTTCGGGCACACCGACCCCAACGGCGTCACGTTCCAGGACCGGCTCAAAGCATGGCACTGGCCCACGTCGTACGCGGGCGAGAACATCGCGTTCGACTGGGACGAGCCGCACGCGCACGCCGCGTTCATGAACAGCCCGCCGCATGCGCAGAACGTACTCGACCCCAACGAGCGCAAGATCGGCGTCGCGGTCGTCACGGTGGGCCGCCACGAGACGTTCTTCGTGGAGAACTTCTCGCAATAGCTCAGGCGGCGAACCAGAAGTTCGCTTGGCCCGTGCCGATCGCCGCTTCGTAGCGGCCGAACTGTTCGCCGCGCGCGTTCCATTGCGCGCCGCCGTGCGCGCCGGCGAGCACGAGATAGTGCGCGAAGCGGCCTTCGGGCGAGCATGTGCGCCGGAATTCGTCGGCGTGCGCGAGCACCGCGGCGTGGTCGCCGGCGCGCCACCAGTCCATGATGCGCTCGTCGTACGCGCGCAACGCCGGATCGCTGATGTCGCTTGGGTCCGCGCTCGCGCGCTCCCGGATCACCGCCAGCGGCCAGAAGCGGTGCGACATCCCGCCCGATGCGACGAGCAGCACGCGCCTGCCGCTGCGCGCCGCCGCCGCGGCGATCGCTTCGCCGAAGCGCAGGTTCGGCTCGATCTCCGCGGTGTCGATAACCGAGATCGGCAGCACGCGCTTCTTCGCCGGGCCGGGGTTGTAATAGTGCATCGGGTTGAGCGTGCCGTAGTGGACGGGCAAGCCGCGGTGCGCCGCCGCTTCGGCCGGGACGCCGCGCGCCTTTGCCTCCTCGGCGATCAGCGCGGCGAGCTCCGGATCGCCGGGATGATCGTACGCGTACTCGTGAATCATCCACGGAATCTCATCCGACGTGTAGATGCCTTCGTGCCGCTCGTGCGCGTTGAGGATGAACTCCAGAGTCGAATGCCAGTGTGTGTCGATCACGACGAATGTGTCGAAGTCCAGCTCGTCGATGCGCTCGCGCTTGATTTGTGGGAGCGCGTCGTAGAACGTGGTGACGCTTTTGCCCATGTACTCCCGGCGCGCCTCGGGATCGAGGATCATCAGGCGCGGGACGTGGGTGGAGAACAAGCCGGCTGCGATCATCCCTGACGGCGATCCTTCGACGAGCTCAGGATGGTACTGCGGCGTGCAGCGGTGCAGGTTCTCTCAACGTCGCCGCTGTGGTATCGGCTTCGGTCCAGCCGTCCGGGCCTTTGTAGCGCATCGGTGGCAGGTTCGGGATCTTTGCGCGGAAGACGAGATACTGGCGGAAGCCGTCGAGCTCGAACGTGCGCTTGTCCGTGATCATGCCGGCTTCGTACAGCGAGCTCGCGATCGCGGAGTCGCGGCCCAGCTTGCGGATCGTGATCGGCAGCAGCCGCTCCTCGAGGTCGAGGATGCGGAACACGGCTTCTTCCGGATCGGGCGCCGTTTCGATCGCCTCGCGCACGACCCGCAGCCCGGTGCCGATGTGGCGCACCTCGTCGTGCATGACGTACTCGTACGTGTACGCAGTCGCGAGGTCGCCGTACTTTTTCGCGAGGTCGGCGATCGAGTTGAACAGCACGTGCGCGGAGTACGCTTCGAGCGTGCACACTTGACCGTACACGATCTCCACGAACGACGGCAGGCCGTTCACGAACCGAAACAGCTCCGTCTGCTCGTACGGGACGTCGAGCGAGTCGGCGAGGTCGAGGTCGCGAATACGGCGCCACTCGATCTGCGTGTGGCGCACTTCGTCCAGCGCGTGGGTGGCGTAGAAGTACTGGATCGTGGGGCGGTTCGTCTTCGTGATGATCTGCGCCACCTGCGCCGTGGTCTGCGCCTCGCCCCAGCACGTGGTGAGCATGATCGGCCGCATGGCGTTGCGGTACTCGGCGCTCAGCTCGGGGTCGTGCGTCTTGTGTTCGCGGTACTTCTCGAGGAGCGCCTTGGTGTCGCGGTACTGGTGCTCGATGTACGCCTCGTACGACTCCAGCGTCCCGAACGTCTGCAGCTCCGCCTCGGGAACGTGCTTGGGGATGACGGTGAGCGGGTTCACGAACGACATAGACGAGTCCTCAATACGAAATGCACACGAGCTTGGGTTCGGTGAAGAAGTCCAGCGACCAGCGGCCGCCTTCGCGGCCCAGGCCGCTCATGCCGACGCCGCCGAACGGCTGGCGCAGGTCGCGCAGGAAGTAGCCGTTGATCCAGCACATCCCGGCGCGCA
>JAQBPK010000186.1 GCA_028287565.1 Vulcanimicrobiota bacterium | reverse complement strand
AGGAGCGCGATCATCGGTTTCTCCGCGCGTTCCACGACGGCGGTGTGCTCGTCGAGCATCAAGACGTTCATCGAGATCCAACTGCTCACGTCGCGGCTCACGGCACCCGAGCGAGACGACAGCGGTGCGTCGATCACGCGCCAGCCGTTGGTGGTGAAAAGCTCGAGTGAGTCGTCGGTGCACGGGCGGCCCGGGTTCACCAGCACGATGCCCGGCCGGATCGGGACGAGCGTCGTTCCGATATGCGTCGGGAAGCGCTCGCGAAAGCCGATGCGATGGATGCGAAAGTTCGGGCCGAGATGGCGCTGCAGCCACTCCGCCCCGAGCTCATTGCTCACCAAGTCGGGTTGCCAGAAGATATCGCGGCCAAAGCGCACGAACGATGCCGCGTCGAACACCGGCTCGATCGCGGTCAACAGCGGACCGGCCGCGAAATCGAACGGCACGCCGCCGTTGCGAACGCGCTCGTCATAGAGTGCGTCCGCCATCAGCGGCTTCGGAACCGCGGTCCAGCGCGCGCCGCCGCGGAAATACTCTGCGAGCAGCGTGCGGTACGCCCGGTACTCGAAGAAGCGCGCGCGTTGCGCCATGGGTGCTTCGATGATCTCATCACCGATCACGAGCAGCAGGTCGCGCGGGCACGCGTTCGCGCGACCGTACGGCGCTTCCCAATCCGGCGTCTTCACGGGGACCGCATGGTCCACGGGATCCGGGCGCCGCACGATGATCCCGCGGTCGGCCAAGAGCTGCGCGAACGCGTCGAGCTGTCGCTCCGCTTCGTCCACCAATTCGTCGAGCACGGGCCCGCCGCCGAACACGCGTCCCGGATCGCCGGCGAGAAGATACGGCGAGAAGGCCGGCTCGTACGCCGGCTCGGCCGCGCCGCGCGCCGTGCCGACGATCACCTCACGCAGCGGATCCCACTCGTTCCACGAGCAAACCGCGGACGATCCAGGCGACCGGTCTCTCACGGTGCTAATAGCGTACTCGCGGTATCGCGGGCAATTGCGAGAATCTATTGCGTCCGACGGGTCACCGGCGGTGCCGTCGCGGTCGATGCGGGCGGGAGCACGCTTTGCGTTGGTGATGCCGTGTTCAGCGTCGTGCCGCCTAAGGCGGTCGTGTCGATGCCGTTTTGCGCGAAGATGCCGCCGCTCACACGGTTGAGCTCGACGATCGCTTTGTCCAGGTCGGTTTGGGCTTGCAGCTCGCGGGCTTGCTGGTTCGCCACCGCGAGCTGGCGCTGCAGAACCAGGAACGTCGTCGAGGTTCCGGCTTGGAAGCGGCGCTGCTCGCCGAGCAGGACGCGTTCGGCCGCTTCGCGCGCGGCGCGTGCGGCGACGACGCGGTATTCCGCCTCACGCAGGCCCTGGATCGCGTTCACCGATTCGCCGCGGATGCGCTGTAGCACCGCCGTCTCTTGCAGCGCAACTTGGCGTGCCTGCTCCTGCGCGATACCGTAGTCCGCCTTCGCGGTGCGGTTGCCGATCGGGATCTGGAACGTGATCTGCGCACTGTACGTCGGGAAGCGGTTGTCGATCAGGTTGCGGACCGATTGTCCGAAGCCGCCGGTTTGGTTCGGCGGCAGCGTACCGAAGCCGCCGGTGATCGGCACGATGGGCGGTGAGCTCGGGTTCTGCGCGTTCGAGCGCGCGATCAGCGCGTTGATCGCTGCGATCTGCGCGCCGAACAGCCCGAAGATCGGGTTCGTGTTCGGATCGACCGGATTGCCGGCGAACCCGTTGGAGGTGTAGCCGAGTCCAAGATCGATCTGCGGGCGCAGCTGGTCGCGCGCGTAGGCGAGATTGCTGTTCGCGTTCTCGCGCTGGGAGCGGAGCTGCGCGATTTCGGGGCGGTTCGCGATCGCGGAGTTGATCAGCGCGTCGAGCGTCGGCTCCTGGGGGAGTTGCGCGATCGCCGTCGTCGGGACCAGGTTCGCGAACCACACGGGATCGGCGGGGTTGGCGAGGATCAGCGACTTGATCTGCGTCTGCAGGCGCTGCACGTTCTGGAACGCCGCGAAGACGTTGTCCTGGAACACGTTGACCTGCGTGTTCGCCTCGACGATGTCCGTCTGCGCGACGACGCCGCGCGCTGCGAGCCGCGCGTTCGACGCGGACTGAATCTGCGCGTTGCGCAGGCCTTCTTCTTGGATCGCGACGTTGCGCCACGCGGCGACGAGGTCGTAGTATGCGTTCGAGACCTGGACGACGGTGTTCGACGCCTGCGTCAGCGCGACGTCGTTCTGGATCGACGCGTTCGTGCGCGCGATCTGCAGCTGGAGCCGTGTCTGGTCGGTCGCGCGGCCGCGCGCGAGCGGCTGCGTCACGCTGAGCTGCAGCGCGGTTTGGTAGAACGGGTCGTAGCTGTTGATCGTCGAGTTCGATGTGACGCGCGTGCCCACCACGCCCGCGCTGTACCGGCCGCCCCGCTCGGTGATGCCTTGAAATCCGGCGGTGACGCCCGCGGTGTCCTGCGTCACCGGCCCGCCGCCGGGACCCGACTGGAACGAGCTGACCGCCGGCGAAACGCTGTGCGAGTACTGCGGCACGAGCTGGAAACGCACGTCGTACGCGCCCTGCGCCGCGATGATCTGGTAGTTCGCGATGCGCCGGTTCGACTGCGCGATCGCGAGGTCGGTGTTGCGCTGGAGCGACATCGCGATCGCGTCCTGCAGCGCGAGCCCGACGAACGGCTGCTGCTGCACGCCGACGAGATCGCCGTTGGGTACCACGTTGACCGGCGCGGAAAATCCCGGCGCAATATTGGGCACCGCCGGCAACACCGCAGGCTGCGGCGGCGCAGGCAAACCACCGCCTTGCAAACCACGCCCCGACGCGCTTCCGCCGGGACCGGGATTGCCACCTGAGGCCGGCGTCGCACCACCCGGCGAAGTCGTGGTGCCACTCGGCGTAGTCGTCGTGCCGCCTGGCGTTGCCGTGCCGCCCGGCGTGTTCACGGAACGCTGGACGCTCGCGGGCTGCGACGTGGTCGTGCCGGTTGGCTGCGGCGTATTGGAATTCGACGGCTGCACACCCGGCGTGATCTGCGCGCCCGGCGTCATTTGCGGCACCGGAGACGGCGCCGACTGCGGCACCGCCGTCGGCAAGGGCGCGGGAGTCGGCGCGGCGCTTTGCGCAAACGCAGGGGCGGCGGACACGGCAAAGATGCTTGCGCTCAGCGCAAGCGCTATCGACGCTCGAGACATGCTGTCTACTTGACCTTGATCGACGGCGTGACGGACATGCCGACGCGCAGCGGCAGATCCGGCGGCGGGTTGTCGACGATGATGCGCACCGGGAGGCGCTGCGTCACCTTCACGAAGTTCCCGGTCGCGTTCTGCGCGGGAACCAGACTGAACGTGTTCTGCGACGCCGGCGCGATCGCGGCGACGTGGCCGTGGAACGTTACGCCCTTGTACGCGTCGACCTTGATGTCGACCAGCTGGCCGACCTTCACGCTGCCGAGCTGCGTCTCTTTGTAGTTCGCGGTGATGTACAGCCCGCTCGACGGAACGATCGTCATCAAAGACTGCCCCGCCGCGACGGACGCCCCGATCGCGACGTTCTTCGCCCCGACGATGCCGTCGATCGGCGAGCGGATCACTGTGTAGTCGACGCGGTCTTGCGCGGCTTTCACCTGCGCCAGCAGCGAACCGGTCTGCGCGTACGCGGCGTCGGCTTGCGCCTGCGTCGTCGAGACACGGTACGGGTTTGCGTTCTCGGTCAAGCGGCCTTGCGCGGTCTGGAGCTGACCCTGCTGGGCGCCGATGCCGGCCGAGGCCGCGCTTGCCGAGGCGATCGCCGCCGTGTAGCGCGCTTGCGCCTGCGTGACGCCGGTCTGCGCCGCACTGACGTTGTCGATCGCCGCCTGGTACTGCGATTGCGCCTGCGCTTGCGCCGCTCGCTGCGCGTCGAGCTGCTGCGATGCGATGTCGCCGGTGCGCACGAGCGCGGTGTAGCGCGCGAGATCCGCGTTCGCCCGGTCGAGCGCCGCACGCGCCGACGGAACTTGCGACTGCGCGACGCGCAACTGTGCCTGCGCCTGTCCGATCGCGGCGCGGGCCGCGTCGGCCTGCTGCTGCGCGGACTGCGCTTGCGCGGACGCGCTTTGAATCGAGCTCTGCGCCGCGGCGATACCGCCCGCGCCCTGCGTCGCCTGCGCGGCGACCTGCGCGCGCGTCAGCGCGACGCTCTCCTGCGCGGCGCGCGCGTTGGCGCGCTGCGCTTGCAGGCCCGCACGCGCTTGCTGCAGCCCCGCGCGTTCGTCGGTGTCGTCCAGCCGAATGATGATCTGGCCTTTGCGCACCGGCTGGTCGGTATCGACCAAAATCTGCTTCACGCGCTCCTGGATCTTGCTCGTCACCGTCACGGTGTCGGCGTCGATGCGCGCGTCATCGGTGGTTTGGTGCGAGCTCGCGTACGTGAGATAACGCACGCCCCAGATCACCGCCGCAATGACGACGATCGCGCCGACAACGAGCACGAGCACCGGCGGGCGCCGGCGCTTGGTGGTGGTCGTTTCCTCAGTGGTGACCGCGGACGGCGGCGGCGGCGACGGCGTGCCTCGGTCGTCCGTCACGGTGACGGTGCGCTGGGGTGTTTCGGTCCGGGTTTCCAAGCTACGCTGAGACTCCGTTGAGGAAGAGATCGACGATACCGTCGAGCGTAGCGCGATCGGGAACGGCGCTGTTCCAGAGCTTGCGGCCCACGACGTACGAGAAGAACATTCCCATGAAATAGCGCGCCGCAAAGGCCGGCTCGCCGCGAACCAACCCCGCCTGCGCTTTGGCCGCAAAATACGACCCGAGATCCTGGTGGATCTGCGACGGCCCACGCCACTCCGGCGCGTCGTCGGTCCCTGCGGCGTCCTCGGCGAGCGAGACGCACATCATTCCGCGCTTGCCGATCATGCTGTCGACGATGAAGTAGGCGATCGCTCGCAAGTCGGCCGCGAAATCATCGCCAGGCAGACCGGCGAGAAACGCGCGGAACTCATCGACGCCGCACGCTTGCTCGCGCATCGCGTCGAGGAGCGCACGCTTGGAGCCGAAGTGCCGGAACAGCGTCGCCTCGTTCACACCGGCCCGCTCCGCGACCTCGCGCGTCGTGGTCCCGCGCGTTCCGTTCCGTTCGAACAGCTCGCGGGCCGCGGCGAGGATCTTACCGCGCGTCTCTTCGACGCCGGCGTGGGAGCGTTGACCGGTCGAAACCATTATTTCTTCTTCGTGAAGACCGAGTCGTCGACGGCGACGTTGGTCTTGTAATCGGAGTAGGTCCCGTGTGCGACCGCCTTCGCGTACGGGATCGCGATCTCGGCGTTCTGCTCGGCGAGCATCGAATAGCCGCCCACTTCGCGGAACGTCTGGGTCATCGTGATGTGCCCGCCGTTGTAGTAGTCGTAACGGATGGAGTCGATCGTCCACGTGGCGGGGTCGACCAAAACCGTCTCGTGATCGATCATGCCGCGGACGCGCTGGACGAGCTTCAGCTCGATGGCCTTGCGGCCGTTGAACTCTTTCTCGCCCTCATAGGTGATGGCGAACTTCTTCTCCCAGCTCGCGGGGTCGCCGACGTCGGCGAACATCTTGTCGAAGCCCTTGGCCAGCGCGGGCACCTTGTCGAAGGCGACCTCGTAGTTGGACGGGCGCTTGTAGTAGGTCGTACCGTCGAGGTGCTGGCGGATGAACGGAAACGACGTCATCCGCAGGTCGACGTGCACGCGGCCTTGGTAGCTGCTCAGGCTCGGATTGCGCTCCTGAACCTTGGCCAGGATGGAGGCCGGGTCAGTCGGATGGTCCGCGCCTGCGAAGGCCGGGACGCCGACGAGCGCCAGAACCGCCGCGAACGACGCGGCGGTGAGGCGCGTCAGCAGGCTGCTGCGGTGGACCCGTGCCTCCTCGGGGACGAGCGGGAACGCAAAGACGCGGTCCAGCCCGTTCAAGGCGAGAGCGTGGCGGACGCCGTCGCTCTCGGGCGTGACCTCGATCGCGCCGCCGACCTCGCGCACGCGGCGCAAGCCGGTGACGAGGGCCGCGATCGTGTCGGCCGGGAGGCGGTCGCCGCCCAGGGCGACGCGGAGGCGCGGCCTTTCCTTCCGGGTGGCGAGCAAGGCGTCCACGGCCGCGGTGATCCGCGGACGGGCGTCGGGGGAGTCGGCGTGCAAACGAAGTGCGTCGTGCTTGTAAATGTGTTCCATCGGACTCATGCGTGTAGGTACTTGCATGAACACTATACCGCCAAAATCGGATTCGTGCAAGTACCTGCTTGCAGGCAATGAACCAGCCCGACCTAGCGTCGTTCGCCGACCAAACGGGTCTCGGCGCGGCGCAGATTCACGTCCGCCGGCTGGCAGGCGTTGGACCGGCCTGGAGCCGGGACGACGGCCGCACGGTCTACCCCGCCTCGATGATCAAGGTCCCGCTCGCCGTGGCGGCCGCGGCCGCGGTCGCGGCGGGGCGCCTGCGCTGGGACACGCCGGCCGTCGTGGACGCGCGCAACGCGACGTTCAACGACGCCCCGTCGCCGATGATCCCCGGCTACGCCACGACGGTCGAGGAGCTCGTAACGTACATGCTACAGCGCTCGGACAACGTCGCGACCAACCAGCTCTATGACGTCCTAGGCCGCGAGCGAGCGACCGCCGACATGCATGCGCTCGGCTTTCCGAACGTCTTCTTCCGCCGCAAGCTCTCGGGCGGGCTGCCGCTCATCGAAGACCCCGAGGCAACGGGCCGCAACGCGTTCTCCGCGGGCGATGCCGCGGAGCTCTTCACGGCGATCGCCGAGGACCGCGTCCCGGAGGCGCACGCTCTGCGACGGATGCTGTCCACCTCATGGTGGGACGTGAAGCTCTCGCGCGGCCTCGAGCCCGGCGACCGGTTCGCGCACAAGACCGGCGACACCGACGAGGTGTCCCATGACGGCGGAATCCTAACGCTCGCCGAGGATTCTTCACGCTGGGTCCTCGTTGTCTACACGGAACTGCCCAGCAGCGAGGAGAACGACCTGCGCTTCGGGGCGTTCATGCGGGCGCTCCGTCCGCGCTTGATTGCACCCTCACCCCAGCCATGGAGTACCGGATGAACCGAATCACTGTGCCGGCGCTCGCGCTTCTCGCGATCGCCGCGCTCGTCGCGCCCTCGGGCGCCGCGTCGAAGGGCCCGGCTGCCGGCAAAGACGTCCACGTCGGCGTCATCGCCGACGTCACCGGCGGCGCCGGCGTCTACGGCACGCCTCAGAAGAACGCGTACGAGCTCGCGAACGAAGACGTCAAGTCCGGCAAGATCGACGCGGGCGGCGCCAACCTCGTGTTCGACGTGCAAGACGCGGCGAGCGACGGCGCGCAAGTCGTCAACTTGATGCAGAAGTTCACGACCGACGGCAAGACGCCGATCGTGCTCGGTCCGACGCTCTCGGGTGAAGCGTTCAAGGCGTTCCCGATCGCGAAGAACGCGAACTTCCCGGCGATGGGAACGTCAACCACCGCTGAAGGCGTCACGGCGATCGGTCCCACGATCTTCCGCGACTCGCTGGCGGAATCGCAGGTCATTCCGACCACGGTGAAGCGCACGCACGACAAATGGCATTACAAGACCGCCGCCATCATCTACGGCGACGACAACGCGTTCACCAAGACGGACGGCGACATCTTCGCGCGCGAGCTCAAGGCCGCGGGCGTCGACGTGGTCGACACCGAGACGTTCCACCAGAAGGACACCGACTTCCAAGCCGCGCTCACGCGCATCGAATCGAAGCACCCCGACATCATCGCGATCGGCGCGCTGTTCCCCGAGGCGACGAAGATCATCCAGCAGGCCGGCAAGCTCGGCATCAAGACGCACATGATGGGCGGCAACGGCCTCAACTCGCCCGAGATGTACAGCGTCGCGGGACCGGCCGCGCAAGGCGTGGTCGTCGGCGCAGCATGGTTCTCGGGCGCGAAGTACCCGTCGAACGTCGACTTCGTGAAGCACTACACGGCCAAGTACGGCAAAGGCCCCGACCAGTTCGCCGCCCAGTCGTACGCCGCCGCGCAGATCGTCGCGCACTTGGTGAAGAACGGCGCGACGACGAAAGACGAGATCGCGAACGGCCTCAAGAACGTCAAGGTGATCCAAACGGTGCTGGGCCCGATCGGCTTCGACGGCAACCGCGACGTGAAGTCTTCCCCGGTCATCTTGTCCATCGTAAAAGACGGCTTCGCCTACTTCCACTAGCGAACGATAGCGCGTAGACGTGCTCGCACAGCAGCTGCTCAACGGGCTCTTCCTCGGGGCGGTCTACGCGCTCTTCGCGGTCGGGTACACGCTCGTGTTCGGCGTGCTCGACATCCTCAATCTGGCGCACGCGGCGATCTTCACGGCCGCCGCGTTCGCCGCGTTCTCGCTGGTGGCCGCGGGCGTCCCGCTGCCGCTCGCGTTCCTGCTCGCCGCCGTCATGGCGGGCATCATCGGCATTCTGCTCGACCGCGTCGCGTTCGCCCCGCTGCGCGCGCGCAACGCGGGGACGCTCGTACCGCTGATCTCGTCGATCGGCGTCGCGATCATCATCGGCGCGATCCTGCGCGGAATCTACGGCGTGGACGAGCGCCACTTCACGCTTGGCGGCGTCAACACCGCGCCGACGATTCACGCCGGTCCCGTCACGTTCACGACCGTGGAGGTCGCGATCTTCCTCTCTGCGCTCGCGCTGATGCTGGTCCTCAGCTGGATCCTGCGCGCGACGACATTGGGCCGCCGCATCCGCGCGGTGGCCGAGGACCGGATCGCCGCCGCACTGCTGGGCGTCGACCTCGAGCGGACCATCGCGGCAACCTTCTTCATCGCGTCGTCGCTCGGCGGCGCCGCGGGCGTCCTGACCGGCCTGGAATACAACAGCGTAACGCTCGACATGGGCGGCCCCATCGAACTCAAAGGCCTCGCCGTCATCATCCTGGGCGGAATGGGCAGCGTCACGGGCGCCGTCATCGGCGGCTTCATCCTCGGCGCGGTGGAGACGCTAGCGATCGCCTATGGCCTGTCCGCCTGGCGCGACGCGATCCTGTTCGGCGTGATGTTCACCCTGCTTGTGCTGCGCCCAACCGGCCTGTTCGGCAAGCGCGCCCTGCGCGCGGCGTGAGAGGCCACGTGCACCTCACTCCACCGGCGCGCGCGGCAGCATGAGTACGCTCATCGACTTCTACGCGAAGCACTCCCGGCTGATCGATCAGATCGGCGTGAACGCGATTCTCGCGCTTTCGCTGTCGGTGTCGCTGCAAGCCGGTCAGCTCGCGCTCGCGCAAGCGGCGTTCATGGGGATCGCGGCATACGTCTCGGCGATCCTCGCGATGAACGCGCACTGGCCGCTGCTCGCGACGATCATCGCCGCCATGCTGGTCTCGACGGTCGTCGCCGCGCTGCTCGCGCTTCCCGTACGGCGCCTGCGCGGCGTGTTTTTGGCCATCGCCACCATCGGCTTCGGCGAGATCGTCCGCGTGTTCGCGAACAACGTCGACGGGCTCTTCCACCGCACGCTGACCGGCGGCGCGGAAGGCCTCAGCGGCATCCCCAACGACGCGACGACACCGGTGATCTACGGCGCGCTCGCGCTCGTTGCGATCGCGCTCTACCTGCTGTCGCGCACGAAGTTCGCGCTCGCCGTCGCGCTGGTGCGCGAGGACGAGCACGCAGCGCGCGGCGTCGGCGTGGACGTCGGCACGATCCGCATGCTCTCGCTCGCGCTCGGCGGCGCGATCGCCGGCCTCGGCGGCGCGCTGTACGCGCACGCATCGTTCTTCATCACGCCGAACGACTTCGGCTTCCCGCGCATGGAACAGATCCTGGTGTGGTGCGTGGTCGGCGGCGTCACGAGCCCGCTGGGCGCGGTGCTCGGCGCGACGCTGCTCTCGATCCTGCCGGAGGTGATCCGCTTCCTCGCCGACTACCGCGAGATCACGAACGGCATCATCCTGCTCGCGGTAATCCTATTCGCACCGGGCGGCCTCGGTTCACTGTGGCGCCGCCGCGCCGTGCGGGTGCGCCTCTGATGCTCGCACTCGACAACGCCGGCGTTCGCTACGGCGGCGTGGACGCGCTGCGCGGCGTGTCGCTCACGGTCGAGCCAAACCACGTGCTCGGATTGATCGGCCCGAACGGCGCGGGGAAAACCACCCTGGTCAACGCGACGACCGGCCTGGCACCGCTCGCATCGGGAACGATCGCGCTCGACGGCAAACGCATCGACGGCCTGCCGCCGCATCTCATTGCGCGCACGGGCATCGCGCGCACGTACCAAAACATTCGCCTCTTCGGCGCGCTCGACGTCCACGCGAACCTCGCCGCGGGCGCATACGCGCGCCCCGGCCGCCTAACCGCTGCGGAGATCGCGACGCTACTCGAACGCGCAGGCATCCCCGGCCTCGACCTCACCGCACGCGCAGGTTCGCTCCCATACGGCGACCAGCGCCGCCTTGAGATCGCGCGCGCGCTCGCGTCCGCGCCGAGCGTGCTGATGCTCGACGAGCCCGCCGCAGGCATGAACCCCTCGGAAACGACACGCCTAGTCGACACGATCCGCGCGATCGCGGCAAGCGGCATCGCCGTCTTATTGATCGAGCACGACATGACGCTCGTGCGAGCGGCGTGCGACTCAGTCGTCGTCCTGAACTTCGGCCAAGTGATCGCGCGCGGCACCCCATCGGAAGTCGGCCGCGACCCGGTCGTCGTCGAAGCCTACCTGGGCACAGGCGCGGAGGCCCTCGCATGACCGCCGCGGAGGCACGCCCATGACCGGCGCCGAGACACGCGCATGACCGGCACGGACACGACAGCCGCGACACGGACGCTGCTCGCGGTCGAGTCGATGCGCGCCGGTTATGGCAACATCGAGGTGCTGCACGACGTCTCGATCGCGCTGGAAGAGCGCACGCTCTGCGCGATCGTGGGCGCGAACGGCGCCGGAAAGACGACGCTGCTGATGGCGCTCTCGGGCGTCATGCCGGCGCGCGGCGGGCACGTCCGCTTCGACGGCGAGGAGATCACCCGGCTCTCCTCACACGCGCGGGTGAAACGCGGACTCGTCCTCGTCCCCGAAGGGCGCCGCATGCTGCCCGGGATGAGCGTCGAGGAGAACCTGCAGGTCGCCGCGAGCGCGCGCGGTGCGGAAGGATTTGCGCGCATCGACGGCCTCTTCGACCGCTTCCCGATCCTGCGCACGCGCCGCAACGTCCCGGCCGGCT
The DNA here is from genome assembly GCA_028287565.1 of Vulcanimicrobiota bacterium. GTDB lineage: Bacteria > Vulcanimicrobiota > Vulcanimicrobiia > Vulcanimicrobiales > Vulcanimicrobiaceae > Vulcanimicrobium. Next base: position 787 of record JAQBPK010000186.1, on the reverse strand, counting down.
CGCTGTCGGGCGGCGAACAGCAAATGCTCGCGATCGCCCGCGCCCTCGCGATCGGTCCAAAAGCGCTGCTCCTGGACGAACCGTCGATGGGCCTCGCCCCAAAACTCGTCGACGAGATCTTCGCGATCGTCGCCGACGAGCGCGCGCGCGGCACCTCGATCCTGCTGGTGGAGCAGAACGCGCGCCGCGCTCTGGCCCTCGCAGACCGCGCCTACGTGATGGAACGCGGCCGCATCGTGCTCACGGGAACCGGCGCCGAGCTCGCGACCCACCGAGACGTGGTCGCAGCGTACCTGGGCGGCTGACGAGCGCATTCGGCTGCTGAGAACTCCTCGCGGAAACGGTGGAATGCGGTGAGCCTCGGGGGATAACCCAAAGTTCTTGTGGACGGGCGAGCAAGAGCGCGCCGAACCCCTTGCGCAACGCGCAGCCCACCGATATGATGCGTGCACGTCGGAGGCAACGAAGACGGGTGAGCGGCGAGAAGCTCACCGGTACAGAGGTGATGGAGTTGGATGCAAGTTCAGCACCGTTAGTAGAAGTACCGATTCGAAGTTCGACGCCGTCCTGGCAGATGAATAATCAGCGAGGACACGCGCAGATCGATTCTCGTGCTGATCGAGGCCGTGCAGGGAAACTTGTGCGGTCTTATCGCGTTTGGGGGCTGGGGGGTTGGCCGGGTGCGCCGATATGTCGTGCCGGGCACGTTCGTTCCGCGCATCGTGCGCTCCACTCACTACCGCTCCGTTCGCTCTCGCCATCCTGGCTCCGCGAACTCCGCGAGTAC
>JAQBPK010000161.1 GCA_028287565.1 Vulcanimicrobiota bacterium | reverse complement strand
TCTATCTCGCCGTCGCGTTCGCGGCATCCCTGGGATTCTGCATCCTTCCGGGATTGATGGCCCGCAAGAAGCCGAACGCCGTGAAGTCCGAAGCGTACGAGTGCGGCGTCGAACCGACCTCCGACGTTTCGGGCCGCTTCCCCGTGCGGTTCTATCTGATCGCGATGCTCTTCGTGATCTTCGACGTCGAAGCCGCGTCGTTCTATCCCTGGGCGGTGCAGATGCACGCCCTGCGCGTGTTCGGTCTGCTCGAGATGCTGATCTTCGTGATCGTGCTCGCGATCGGGTATGCGTACGTGTGGAAGAGAGGCGGTTTTCAGTGGCGCTAGGGAGCGGCGGCGATTTTCTCCTCACGACGGTCGACTCGGTTGCCCGCTGGGCCCAGGCGTCCAGCGTGTGGCCCCTCACGATGGGCTTGGCGTGCTGCGCGATCGAGATGATGACCGCGACGGCGCCGGAGTACGACATGGCGCGCTTCGGCTCCGAGGTCTTTCGCGCGTCGCCGCGCCAGGCCGACCTGATGATCGTCTCGGGTCGCGTCTCGAAGAAAATGGGCCCGATCGTGAAGCGCCTGTACGACCAGATGGCCGACCCGAAGTGGGTCATCTCGATGGGCGCGTGCGCGTCGAGCGGCGGCGTGTTCGACAACTACGCGATCGTCCAGGGCGTCGACACGATCGTCCCGGTCGACGTGTACGTGCCCGGCTGCCCGCCCACGCCCGACGGCCTGCTCTACGCCGTCAACCTCATCCAGCAGCAGATAAAACAAGGCGGCCGCGGCGGCGTCCTCGCGCGAGCCTGAGTAGGAAGCAGACATGCCCAGCTCTCAAGCGCCGCCGGCCGGGGCGACCGCCCTCGACCCGACCGCCGTACGCCCCGACATCGCCGACGCGCGCATCATGCGCGTCACGCCGGCGCAGATCCGCGCGACGCTCGAAGGCCTCAAGAACGACGGGTTCGCGATGCTGCTCGACGTCGGCGGCGCCGACTATCCCGGCCGCGAGCCGGCGCGCTTCGACGTGGTCTACCATCTCCTCAAAATGCCGGTGCGGGTTGCGAGCGTCGCGGAAGTCGGCACGCCGGAGCGCGTGCGCGTGCTGTGCGGCGTGCCCGAGAACGCGGCGGTGGTGCCGACCGTGAGCGATCTGTGGCCGAGCGCGGACTGGGCCGAGCGCGAGATCTTCGACCTCTACGGCATCAGCTTTTCCGGCCACCCCGACATGCGCCGCATCCAGATGCCCGACGACTGGGAAGGCTATCCGCTGCGCAAAGACTATCCGCTGCGCGGGCCCGCGCACGAGCGCACGCCGCGCCCGTCGTTCGCGCTGAAATCGAACGTCGCCGCGGGGACGCCCGCGTCGGGACGCACCGCCGCCGCGCTGCAGAAGCAGATCGCGCAGGCGCGGGGGCGCAACGAGTTCCACGGCGCCGCCGATCCTGCGGCGACCGCGCAGAGCGGCAAGACGCCCGGCGGCGCGCTGACGGGCGGCGCGGCGACCGCGGAACAGCTCGCACAGCGCCCGCACGACCTCAACCAGCAAAAGGACGACACGAAGTGACGATGTCGAGCGTCGCGCCCGAAGCGGCCGCGGGCGGCTACGCCGTCGACGTGATCGAGCGCACCGACAACCGCATGGTGCTCTCGATGGGCCCGCAGCACCCGTCCACGCATGGCGTGCTGCAGATCATCACCGAGATCGAAGGCGAGATCGTCACCAAGGCGATCCCCGAGATCGGGTACCTGCACACCGGCATCGAGAAGAGCGCGGAGAACCTGTTCTGGTCGCAGGCGTCCACCGTCATCGAGCGGATGGATTACCTCTCGCCGCTCACCAACGCGCTGTGCTACTACCTCGCCGTCGAGAAGCTGCTCGGCATCGACACGCAGATCCCGCTGCGCGCGCAGCAGATCCGCGTGCTGGTCAGCGAGCTCTCGCGCATCGCGTCGCACTGCGTGTGGCTCGGCACCGGCGGCATCGATCTCGGCGCGCTCACCGGTTTCTTCTACTGCTTCGACCTGCGCGAGCGCATCCTCGATCTGTTCGAGATGTCGGGCGGCGCGCGCATGCATCCCAACTACATCCGCGTCGGCGGCGTGGGCCAGGATCTGCCGCAAGGTTTCCTCGGCCGGCTCGACGCGTTCATCGACATGTACGACGACCGCATGCGCGACGTGCGCCGCCTGCTGCAGAAAAACCCGATCCTGCAAGACCGCATGATCGACGTCGGCATCATCGCGCCCGAGGACGCGGTCGCGTGGAGCCTCACCGGCGCGCCGCTGCGCGCGACCGGCATCGCGTACGACGTTCGCAAGGCGATGCCGTACAGCGGCTACGAGCGGTACGAGTTCGACATCCCGGTGCGCACGGAAGGCGACGCGTACGCGCGCTTCCTGGTGCGGCTCGATGAGATGGACGAGGCGATGCGCATCATCCGCCAAGTCCGCAAAGAGCTCGACACGCCGGGCCCGTGGCAAATCCCCGACACGAAGTTCGCGCCGCCGCCCAAAGAGACGATCGCGCTGTCGATGGAAGCGCTGATCCACCACTTCAAGCTGGTATCGGAATCGTTCCGCGTCCCGCCCGGCGACGTGTACCAAGCCGTTGAAGGCCCGCGCGGCGAGCTGGGTTATTACGTCGTCTCGAACGGCGACAACCGCCCGTGGCGCGTGCGCACGCGCCCGCCTTCGATGTACAATTTGCAGGTACTCAAGAAGATCACGCTCGGCGAATTGATCGCCGACATGGTCGTGATGATCGGATCGCTCGACCCGGTCTTCGGCGAAGTCGACCGCTGACGCCGCGTGGCTGACGACGTTCTCGTCTTGGTTCGAGCCGCGGACGTTCTGCTCGCCGTGTCGACGAGCTTTGCGCGCGTGCCGGTTCCGGGCGATCACCTTCTCCTGTGGCTGGACGACGCTCAGCGCGCGAAGCTCGACGCCGCGTTCGGCCGCGGCAGCTCAACGCCGGCGATCGTGCGCGACACGGTGCTGCTGCAAAGCGGCGAGAAGCGCTGGTCGCCGCCCGGCGCGAAAGCGCACATCGCCAACGTCTATGCCGACGCGATTCCGGCCGAGCACTGGGAGTCGAAGATGGCCCGCTGGGTCTTAGGCGGCGACTAGCCGCCGCGAGGAATCAGCGAAAACCGCGCGCCATTAGCGCGGCGCAGAGCGGGATGAACGCAAACAAGACGACCTGAACGGTCAGCAGCGCGCGCATTTTCACGTACGCGCTCCGCTCGACGCGGACGGTTCCGTCCGGTTGCGCAGTGCTGCGAATGCGCACGTAGTGGATGGTCGGCGGAATCGACAGGAGCGCGACCGCGACGAACAGCGACATCTTCGTCCAGAAGATCGGGTTGTGCAGAAAGTACGCGGCGGTTTTCGGCGACCATACCATGCGCGCGATCCCGCTGAACACGACCGCCCCGGCGAGCATGCCGTACGCGGCGTCCACTTGGCGCAGCCGCGCGAACGTCGCCGCCGGGAGGACGTCGCGGTAGAAGAACACTTCGGCGAACAGGCACCCCACGAGCCCGAAGATGAGCACGAAGTGGACCCAGGCGAGAATCGCGTCGAGCAGCATCAGCCCTTGCTAGCGCGCCGTGCTCGGGAGCGCGTCGGCGCCGGCCTTGCACACCGTCGCGTCCTGATCGCCCGTTCCGCCGCTGCAGCCGACGGCGCCGATGATCTTGCCGCCCTCGATGAGCGGGAAGCCGCCGGGCGATGCGACGAGCGTCGGGTCGAGGGTGGACACGTACTGATGCCCGGTCTCATACGCGTTGTAGAACGCGCGCGACTCGCGCCGGTAGCGCGCCGCGGTGCGGGCCTTGCCTTCGGAGATGCGGATCGACGCGAGCTGCACCCCGTCCATGCGGAAGAAGTAGACGAGGTCGCCCGACGGGTCGACGACGGAGATCGCGAACTGCCACGTCGGGTGCTTGCGCGCTTCGGCCAGCACTGCGCTCACGACGCGGGCCGCGCGGTCGGCGGAGATCGGCGACCCGTACGGCGTGGCGAACGGCATCTGCTCCGGCGTTCCGCCGGCGGACGGCGGTGGCGGAGGCGCTGCGGGCGGGGGCGTCTGCGCAAAAGCGTGGTCGGTGATGAGCAGTGCGGCGCCCAAGATCAATGCCGTCGTCAGCAAACGCATGGTGGAGCTCCCGTCGGTGATCGCGAGGTGGACCGGGCTTTCGCGAGCTAGCTTGCCCCGCCTTCCGCACGGCGGCGGCTCGGCGACAGCCGGACTGCTAGGCGCCCAGCTTGACGTTCTTGAGCTTGCGAAGCCAACGGTTGACGTTGAGCGTCAGATCGTGCATCAGGACGTCGGCTGGAGCGACCCTGACGTCGTCGGGCATCGACGCGTCGAGCTGCTGCGCCAGATAATCGATCCACTGGATTCGCTCGGCCGTCGAGGCGTCGTGAAGGTCGAGCGGAAGCGTGCTCGTCGCCAAATTGGGCGGGCGGTCGGTGAATACCAGATACGGTCCTGCGGTCCAGTCGTACCGGTATCGCCCGATCGTGCGGAAGTGCTCCGAGAGATAGCGGGCGTGGTCAATATCCGGTACCTCGTGCTTGTCGTAGCGTCCGAGCCACACCGCGGCTCGAGCGGCGCCGATCGTTTTCCCGAAGTTGCGAAATGCCGTATAGAGCTTTGCCGTGTCGGGGTCATCGGGCGTCGCGCTGTCGACCACCAGGAGCGTCACGTAGTAGCGATAGCCCGGCGTTATCGACACAGCGGTTCCGGGCGCCGCTTCGCGGAAGTATTCGTACGCAGCCGCCATCTGCGATGCCTTGACGTCAGGTTCTGTCGTCGTGCTCCGCGGCAGCCAGTCGATGTTCAGGTACTTCCTGAGCGATGGCCCGTCGCTGGAGTGTGGTATCGTCGCCTCGATGCTCCGAAGCGCCTCTTCGAATTCGTCGAACGAGAGGCTGCGCTTCATCGCGGCGTCGCAGGTCGTCCTGAGTCGTTTGTCCGCCGCCGCCCGGTCGAAGATCGACTCGGTCGGCAGCATCCTGCTCACAGCGCTCGCAACGACCGTCATCCCCGCCGCGGGCGCGCTCGCGATGTGTGCGTCGACACCGGCGCAGCGAACGCCTATGTAGTACGTGTCGAAAAGAACCGGTGGAACATCGCCAGGTGCCGGCTCCGCAGCGCCGAGGAGGAATGCGGTGAGCAGAAGAGACGCGTATCTCATTTTCGGCGCCGGCCCGCGGCTTTCAGCAAGAACCGCCGCGGCGGTAAGCTCAGCCACATTGCGAGTCCGACGAGGATTGCCGGCAGCAGCGTGACGAGGAGAAACGCGGCGGCCGCGAACACGGCACCGTCCTTGCACGCGGCGACGCGGTTGCCGATATCGAACGACACGAACGCGAGCACGACACAGGCGAATCCCGACGTGATGTTGACGGGCAACTTTCCGAGACCACTTTTGACGGGATCGGCCACGGCTGCAACCTCTCGTGCGGGCAGGATCTGATTACAGCACCAAACGTGTCAGCTTGTAAAGGCGAAGAAGGCCGCCGCCGACGAAGAAACGGCGGATGGGCCCGGACGTCATCGTCGTCGGCGGCGGGAATGCCGCGCTCGCCGCAGCGATCACCGCGCGCCGCGCCGGTGCGGACGTCCTGCTCCTCGAGCGCGCGCCGCTCCATATGCGCGGCGGAAACACGCGCCACACGCGCGACATCCGTTTCGCGCACGACGTCCCGCTGCCGGCTGCGCCGGGCGCGTATCTGGTCGAGGAGTTCTTCGAGGATCTCATACGCGTCACCGGCGGCGCGACGAACCGGGAGCTTGCCGAGCTGACGCTGCGCGAGTCGATGACCCTGCCGGCGTGGATGGAAGCGCAAGGCATCCTGTGGCAGCGGGCCTTGACCGGCACGCTGCACCTCTCGCGCACGAACCTGTTCTTTCTGGGCGGCGGCAAGCAGCTCGTGAACGCGTACTACGACACGGCCGCGCGGCTCGGCGTGCGCATCCGTTACGATGCGAGCGTCGTCGCGCTCAGCAACGGCGGTGCGCACGCGGGTGGGACTGCACGCGACGGCGGCGGCACGCGCGTCGGCGGGGTCGTGCTCGACAGCGGCGAGCGGATCGCGTGCCGTGCGGTCGTCGCCGCGGCGGGCGGCTTCGAGGCCGACGTCGCGTGGCTCAAAGAATACTGGGGTGACGCGGCGGACAACTTCGTTATTCGCGGAACGCCGCACAACACGGGGCTCGTGCTGCGCGCGCTGTACGCGCTCGGCGCGAAGCCGGTCGGCGATCCGCGCGAGTTTCACGCCACTGCGTGCGACGCGCGCGCGCCGCGGTTCGACGGCGGCATCGTCACGCGCATCGACGCGATCCCGTTCGGCATCGTCGTGAACGCACGTGGCGAGCGCTTTTACGATGAAGGCGAAGAGCTGTGGCCGAAGCGCTATGCGATCTGGGGCAAGCTGATCGCGCAGCAGCCGCAGCAGACGGCGTTCGTCATGTACGACGCGAAGGTGCACGGGCGGTTCATTCCGTCGGCGTTCCCCGCGCTGCGCGCCGGCTCGGCCGGCGAGCTCGCCGCGCTGATGGGCCTCGATGCGTCCGCCGTCACGGCGACCGTCGCCGCATACAACGCTGCGATCGTGTCCGGCGGAACGTTCGATCCGTCCGCGCTGGACGACTGCGCGACGCGCGGGCTGACGCCGCCGAAATCCCACTGGGCGCTGCCGCTCGACACGCCGCCGTTCTACGGCTACGCGATGCGCACGGGGATCACGTTCACGTACCTCGGTGTGGAAGTCACCGCCGGCGCGTGCGTCGTCTCGGAGGGCGGCACGCCGTTCGAGAACCTCTACGCGGCGGGTGAATGCATGGCGGGCAACATTCTGTCGCGCGGCTATTTGGCCGGCTTCGGGCTCACGATCGGAACGGTGTTCGGGCGCATCGCCGGGAAGGAAGCCGCGCGCCATGCTCGATCCTGACGCAGTCGCCGAAGCCGAGCGGCAGTTCTCGGTGTGCAACGCCTGCCGCTACTGCGAAGGCTTCTGCGCGGTGTTTCCCGCCGCCGAGGCGCGCACGGCCTTCGCGGGTGGGGACATTGCGTACCTCGCGAACCTCTGCCACGACTGCCGCATGTGCTTCGACGCGTGCCCGTTCACGCCGCCGCACGAGTACGCGGTGAACATCCCGCAGCTGCTCGCCGCCGCGCGCACGCAAACGTACGAACGGTACGGCTGGCCGCGCGCCTTCGCGCGGCTGCTGCGCGTCCCGGCCGCGGGGACGGCGTCGATCGCCGCGCTCGCGCTCGTGGTTCTCGTCGGGGCCGCGGTGGCGAGCGGCGGCACCGCGGCGTTTTTCGCGCCGCATGCCGGCCCGGGCGCGTTCTACCGCGTCTTCTCGTTCGCCGCGCTGGTGAGCGGCGCGCTGCTGCTCACCGCGTTCGGATTGCTCGCGATCGCGATGGGCGCCGTCGCGTTCGCGCGCGACATCGGCTTGCCGAAGTTCAGCGCGCCCGCGTTCGCGCGCGCGACGCACGAGGCGTTCGCGCTGGTGTACCTGCGCGGCGGCGGTGCCGGCTGCTACGACGAGCGCCGCGGATCGTCGTCGCGCCGCCTGATGCACGGCTTCGTGTTCTGGGGTTTCCTCGCGGCGTTCGCTTCGACCACGGCGGCCGGGATCGAGCAAGACGTGCTCGGCATTTTGCCGCCGTTTCCGCTGCTGAGCGTTCCGGTGGTGCTCGGCGTCGTCGGCGGCGTCGCGATCCTCGCCGGAGCGGCGGGGTTGATCGTCCTCAAGAGCAGGAGCGACCCGGCCCCGCAGTCGACACGGATGATCGTCCTCGACTACACGTTCCTGGCCGTGCTCGCGCTCGTTGCTCTGAGCGGTCTGCTGCTGCTGGCGCTGCGGAGCACGGCGGCAATGGGTTCGCTGCTCGGCATCCACCTTGCCCTGCTCGTCGCGCTCTACCTGACCGCCCCGTACGGAAAGTTTGTCCACTTCGTCTATCGCTACCTGAGCCTCGTGAAGCACGCGCAAGAGGCACGCACTTCGCAATCAGCTTCGAACGGAGGATCGCACCCATGATCGATCGTGCTCGCTTCATCGCAGGCTCCGCCGCCGCGGCCGGCCTCACCGCGTTACCGCGCCGCGGCGAAGCTGCGGAACGCATCACGGTCGCGATCGGGCCCGGCCACTCGATGATCTACGTGCCATGGGATCTTGCCGCGGCGCTGGGCTACTTCACACGCGAAGGACTCGAGCCGGAGTTCCAGTACTTGCGCGGCGGCTCGGAGGCTGCGACCGCGCTGTCGGGCGGCGCCGCGGACTTTGCGGGCTGCGGCGTCGACCACGCGGTGCTCGCGCAGCTGCGCGGCAAGGACATCCCGCTTATCGCGCAATTCATGTCGGTCCCCGCCGCCGGGATACTCGTGCGCGCTGCCGACAAGGCGAAGATCACGTCCTTCGCGGCGCTGCGCGGCAGACCGGTCGGCGTGACGAGCTTAGGTGCCGGATCGCACGTGATCGCGCTCTGGCTCGCGAAGGTCAACGGCATCCCGCGCGACGGTATCCAAGTGCTCGCGGTGGGCGGCGACACGGCGGCCGGCGCCGCGCTGGAGAGCGGGCGCATCGACGCGCTCGTCGCGTACGACCCGCTCGCCTCCCAGCTCGTCGCGCTCGGCAAGGCGGCGTTCTTGTACGACATGTACCAGCCGGACGTCGCGCACCGCGCGATGCAGCTATCGGTGTACGCGTTCTCCGGCGCGCTCACGCGCAGCGACATCGCCACGAAGCGTCCCGATACGTGCCAGAAGGTCGTGAACGCGCTCGTGCGGGCGTTGCGCTACATGAGCGTCAAGCCGGCGTCCGACGTCGCGCATGCACTGTCGGACGAACAGCGCGGCGGCCTGTCGGTCGCGGACTGGCAGCGCACGTACGAGCACGCCCATCCCGCCTTTACTCGCGACGGAGAGATTCGCCTCGACGGCGTCCGCGCGACGGCCGAGACGAACCTCTACCTCGCCGACAAAGTGGGCGCCCCGCTGGACTACACGCGCCTCATCGACAGCCGGTTCCAGATCGCAGCGAAGCGAGCAATCCGCTCGGTCTGAACTACTGCGGCGTCCGCTCGGGTTCGGCTGCGTTTGCGGCGTACAGCTGCATGAGCGCACCGAGGCCGCCCGTTTCGTGGCCTTGCGTGAGAAGCAGCCGGTAGAGCGTCGTGACCGCCGACGTCACCGGCATCGGCGACGTCGTCGCGCGCGCCATGTCGCCGATGATGTCGAGGTCCTTGAGGATGATCAGGCCGGGCGTGCGCCGGAACTGTCCCGCGACCATGTCGTGCGCGTGCGCGCGGCGGATGGCGGAATCCGCCCAGCCGCCTTCGAGCGCATTGACCAGCAAATCGGGATCGATCCCGCAGCGGCGCGCGTACGCGATCACCTCCGCCCAGATGCCGACCGTGCTCGCCACGATCGCCTGATTGCACGATTTCGCGACTTGCCCGCTGCCGACGCCGCCCATGTGCGTCACGTTCGATGCGTACGCGGCGACCCACGCGCGCACGCGCTCGACGTCGCCGGCCTCACCGCCTAAGAAGATCGCGAGCGTCGCGGCAGCCGCACCGGCCGCGCCGCCGGACACGGGCGCATCGACCCAGCCGACACCGGCCGACCGCAGTCGCCGCGACGCGAGCCGTGCGGTCTCGGGATGGATCGTCGAATGATCGACGATCAAACTTCCGCGCCGTGCGCCTTCCGCCACGCCGCGCGGCCCGAACACGACCTCCTCGACCGCGTCGCCGTCGGTGACGCACAGCATCACGGCGTCGCATTGCGCGGCCAGCTCCGCAGGCGATCCGGCTTCTGCGGCGCCCGCGTCGAGCACGGGCCGCAGCCGTGACGCGGTGCGCCCCCACACCACGACACGATGCCCCGCACCGATCAGCCGCAATGCCATCGGCGTTCCGATCTCGCCCAATCCGATCCAGCCCAACGTCGCCATCATGCCGCGATTCGTGCGCAATGCCGAAATCGCTTCGTCAGCGCGCCTGCCGCGCACAACGACGGTCAGTTCGTCGTGCGATCCGCGGCCGTGGTTGGTGCTGCCTCTGTGATTTGCGTCCACGCGTCGAGGACGGTCGCGACGCTCCATGCCTGCGCGAACGCGCCGCGCGCGGCGAACGGCGGGTCGCCGTCGGCGATCTCGGCGAGCGTGCCGATCGCGTCGGCAGTGAGGCCGCTCGCGCACGCTTCGAGCAGCGCCGCGCTCGCCGCGGAATCGCCGTACGCGCGCCGGTGCGCGAGCGCGAACGGGCCGGCCAGCCACGTCCAGACGGTACCTTGGTGATAGGCGCCGTCGCGTGCGCGCTGGTCGCCGCCGTACCGCCCGGCATAGCGCGGATCGGCGGGATCGAGGCTTCGCAGCCCGGCCGGCGTCCACAGCCGCGACGCGCACACGTCCACGATCGCGCGGCGCCGCGTTACGTCGAGCACGCCGATCGGCAGCGATACCGCGAACAGCTGGTTCGGGCGCAGCGACGGGTCGGCGCCGTCCGGGCCGTCGATCACGTCGAAGCACCAGCCGTGCTGCGCGCTCCAGAAGCGCTCGAAGCTCGCCTCCGCTCGCGCCGCCGCGGCCGCGAACGGCAGCGGGTCCTCGCCGAGCCGCTGCGCGAACGCGGCGCACGCGCGCACCGCGTTGATCCACAGCGCGTTCACCTCGACCGGCTTGCCGGTGCGCGGCGTGACGACCCAGTCGCCCACCTTCGCGTCCATCCACGTCAGCTGCACGCCCGGCTCGCCGGCGCGCAACAACCCGTCGGCGGGATCGACGCGGATGCCGAAACGCGTCCCGGCGGTGCACGCTTCGACGATCGCGCGCAACGCCGGAAAGATCGCGGCGAGCGTCGCCGTGTCGTCCGTCGCACCAACGTAGCGCCGCACCGCTTCGACGTACCACAGCGCCGCATCGACCGTGTTGTACTCCGCCGGCTGACCGCCGTCGGGAAAGTAGTTGGGCAGCATCCCCCGGTCGACGAAGCGCGCGAACGTGCGCAGAATCGACCGCGCGACCGCGGGCCGTCCGGTCGCGAGCGCAAGCCCCGGCAGCGCGATTGCGGTATCGCGCCCCCAATCACCGAACCACGGATATCCGGCGATCACGGACAGCGCATCCGGATCGTCCGCCAGCGGCCGCCGCACGACGAACTGATCCGCTGCGAGCACCAGCCGCGCGACCCACTCCGGTGCACGCTCCGCACCGCCGTCCCGTGGCGCGCCGTCAGCCTGTTGCGTGATGTCCCTGGATTGCACGCTGTAAATCTGTTGCGCGCCATGCTCCCGTTGCGCGTGCC
>JAQBPK010000153.1 GCA_028287565.1 Vulcanimicrobiota bacterium | reverse complement strand
CGACCGGCGCGTACGACGTCGCGGAGCCCGCGAGCGCGCGCGCCATCGTCGCGCTCGCGCGGGACGCCTTCGGGCGCATCGACGTGCTCGTGAACAATGCCGGTCACGTCGCCGTGGGACCGCTCTCGCAGCAAAGCGACGCGGAGCTGCGCGCGCAGTTCGGGACGCACGTCATCGGCCCGGTCGCGCTCGTGCGCGAAGCGCTGCCGCTGCTGCGCGCGTCGCACGGTCACGTCTTCATGGTCGGCAGCGGCGTCGCGCGCGTGCCGGTCCCGGGCCTGGGCGCGTACCCGCCCTCGAAAGCCGCGACGCGTTCGGCGGCGTCGATTCTGCGCGGGGAGCTAAAGCGCGACGGCATCGTCGTGACGTACGTCGATCCCGGCGTCGTCGACACGGCGTTCATGTCGCGCGCCGGGATGCCGGGCGCACCGCAGGCGATCATGGCGACGCCCGAAGACGTCGCGCGGAAGATTCTGCTCGCGGTGGGCACACGCCGGCGCGTCGTCAACGCGGTGCCGTGGCAAACGGCGTTCGTCGCGCTGTCCGAGCTCTTCCCACGGGTGACGGACTTCATCATCGAGCGCAACCCCGCGCTGGTCGGAATACAGGATGCTGCGCAGGAGCAGAGTGCGCTCGCGGATCCGCCCACGCCGGCATTGACCACAGGCGTGCCGCCAGAACCCGCGGCGCCCGCGGGACCTGCATCGTCCACAACAAACGTACAACGACTCGCCGATGCTGCGAACGCGGCCGGCGGCGACCGCAACGCGTACGCCGGTGCGGAGAACGCGGCCGGCGGCGACCTCAACGCGTACGCGTCGAGTGACGAAGGCGAAGCCGCATTGCATCCCGGTGACACAGCCACGTTCGACGATGCGATCGAACCGGTGCGGCGGCGGATGGAGCGCGTCAAGCTGCGCGAGGAGTTCGTGCGCGGGCTGCTGCGCGAAGGCGAGGCGCTCGATGCGCACGAGGTCGCGCTGCAATGGGCCGGGATGCCGAACAAGAACGAGCGCGCGGCGACCAATGAAGTGCTCGACGCGCTCGCGACCGCGGGCTTTCTGGAACGCGACGGCGAGCGCTACCGCGTGTTGCGCGGCCCGGACTGATGCCGGCGCCGCCGTGACGCCGCAGCAGCTCGCCGAGTTGCGCGCGCGTCTCGTCGGTCACTTGCGAGCGCGCGGCGACGTGCGCACCGAACGCGTCGCCGCCGCGTTCGAACGCGTTCCGCGACATGTCTTCGTCCCGGACGTTCCCGTCGAGGACGCGTACGCCGACCGGTCGATCGCGATAAAATTCGAGGACGGCGTTCCGATCAGCTCTTCGTCGCAGCCTGCCATCATGGCGGAGATGCTCGAGATGCTGGCGGTGCGCGAAGGCGACCGCGTGCTGGAGATCGGCGCGGGCAGCGGGTACAACGCGGCGCTGCTCGCCGAGGTCACGGGAACCTCCGGCTTCGTCGAGACGCTCGACATCGACGACGATCTCGTTGCCGCCGCACGCCGCCATCTCGATACCGCGGGCTACCACCGCGTGCGCGCGCTGCGCGCGGACGGCGCGCTCGGCGACCCCGATGGCGCTCGGTTCGACGCGGTGATATCGTCGGTCGGCGTCGAGCGCATCCCGCCCGCGTGGATCGCACAGCTGCGCACCGGCGGCCGCCTCGTCGCGCCGCTGACGATCCGCTCGCTGCAAAAGGTCGTCGCGTTCGAGCGCACGGCACGCGGCCTCCAGAGCATCGCGATCGTCGACGCCGGGTTCATGATGCTGCGCGGTCCGTCCGCGACCGCCGACAGCGTCATCCTCGCGCTCGGCGACCCGGCGATCACGCTGCGCGTCCTCGCGGAGCACGCGGGAGCGGTCGACGCCGGCGCGGTCGCGACGGCGCTGCGCGCGAAATCGTTCGATGCCGTGCCCGCCCGGCGCACGCATCTGGAAAATCTGTGGGACGGCTTCCCGCTGTGGCTCGCGCTGCACGACGACGCGCTGTGCCGCCTCACCGCGCACGGCGCGAGCGCGCAGCTCGGGATCGTGCCGAACCTCTTGCCGGGCGGCGAGTCGCTCTACGGCTACGCGACGACGCTGGGAATCTGCACCGGCGGCGAGCTCGTCGTGTTCGCGCCGCGCGGCACGTACGACGTCATGCTCCGGCGTTTCGGTCCCGCAGCAGGCGGGCTCGGGCGCATGCAGTCCGCGCTCGCCGCCTGGGACGACGCGGGCCGTCCCGGCAACGCACGCTTGCGCATCACCGTCGATCCGGCCGGCACGACGCGCGCCTGGATCGACGCGCCCGCCTGAAGGCGCCGCACCGGCGCGCTACCAGTACGCGACGTCTTTTTGCAGCGTGTTCTTGTACTTGCCGAAGATCTCGGGGTGCGCCGCGAACTGGTGCTCCAGATCGGTGATGCGCGCTTCGTCGATCGGGTGGTCGCGCAGCCAGTAGTTCTGGCCGGGACCGTACGTCTCGGTCATGATCTGGAAGAACCACACCAGCCCGTAGGGATTGAACTGCCCCGTTGCTGCCAAGATGCGCGCGCCTTCCTCGTCGGCCTGCGCCTCGATGTGGCGCGACTGCGCCGCGTCGCTGCCGGCGACCGCGTACTGCGCGCCGTAATCGATCGCCGCGCCGGCCAGCGGCCCGAGCACCACTTGGGCGAGGATCGAGCCGATCGACGCCGCCGTGCTCTTCTTCTGGAGCGCGGCCATGCGCTGCGCGACGTGGTGCAGCACCATGTGGCCGGTCTCGTGGGCAAGCACGCCGGCCAGCTCGTCGCGGTTCTTGGCCAGGCGGAGCAGCGGCTCGTTGACGTAGATGTTGCCGCCGGGCACCGCGAACGCGTTGGCCGCGTCGCCCCGCACGATGTAGTACCGGATCGGGTAGGGGTAGCGCGAGGCGGTCGTCTGCGAGATCACCGAGCCGATCTCGTTGAGATGCTCGTAGAACTGCGAGTCGAACAGGATCTCGCCGTCCTCGCGGAGCTGGGCAAAGACCTCGCGGCCGACGGCGGCCTCGTCGATCGCGGCGGAAGCCGGCACGGCGTGCATGAGAGATGCGGCGCCGGCCGTCGCGATGAGACTGCGGATGAACGCCGTGCGTTCCATCGTACGTATTCCCTCGGAAAGGTTGCGGTTGACTCTTCAACGATATCGCTGGATCGTCGGTTGCGTAGCGCTGGCGGTTCTCCTCGGTGCCCCGCCCCGGAGCGCGGGCGCCGCCGC
>JAQBPK010000138.1 GCA_028287565.1 Vulcanimicrobiota bacterium | reverse complement strand
CACAACATCTAGGGGAAAGAATAGGCACATGCGCGTCACGCCCAAACGAAAACCCACCCTCATGCCGCTGGTCGCCCTCGGCGGCCTTTGCCTGGCGGTGACGCTTCCGGCCCTCTCGAGCACGGTCCACGCCGCCCCCCCGGTGGCCTACAAAACGATCACGGTCCAGCAGGGCCAAACCCTCTGGACCCTAGCCGAGCGCACCACCCCGGCCAACGGCGACGTCCAAGCGACGGTCGACCAAATCCTAGGCGCGAACCACCTCGCTACGGCAACCCTGAGCGTAGGCCAAAAACTCAAGGTCCCGCGCTAACCCCATCGCCCAGCCCGGCGAACGCGCCACGAAGCCCCCAAACGAACCACCGAAAGCGCCCGTCCCCCCACGAGGCGCCTTTTTTTTGTCCCATCACACCGCACGAAAAGAAAGACGGCCCCCACCGAAGCGGAGGCCGTCGTCGTGTTCAGCTGACGCCGAAGCCTAGAGTTTGATCCGAGCCTCGAAGTACATGTTGAACGGATAGCTCGGGAACACCGGGTTGTACGGCGTCCGGAGGATCGGCTGGATCGCCCAACCGGGGTTGTACAGCCCGCCCGACAGCGGCGCGGGACCGCCGCCCGCTCCGTACGTCGCGACGTAGTTGCACGCGTGGTTCACCGCGAACGGCACCTTCGTCCCGCCGAAGCAGCGATTGATGATGTTCGCGAAGTTGCCGACGAGCGTGAGCCGTTTGTTCACGTCGTAGGTGATCTGCGTGTGGAGCAGGATGTTGGACGGAGCGACGAACGCGCCGACACCGTCGAACATGTGCGTGTAGGGATTCGGGACCGGCAGGACGTTCGCGAGATTGCCCTGATCAGTCGCGCCGACGGCGGGGTTTGCGCCCGCGAGGCTGTTCTGGCTCGCGGTTCCACCGGCAACGCACTGGGTCACGTCGTACGGTGAACCGCCCGGCGCGCCGTAGGGATACCGCGGATCGGTCGCCGGGCTGCCGCCCAGACCGCCGGCGCAGAAGTTCGGGTAGATGCCACCCGTCGAGAGCGGCACGCCGTAGCGTTGTCCGCCCGTGAACTGAAGCGCGGGGGTGATCGTCAGCGGGCCGTGCTTGTATTGCACGATCGCAGTCAAGACGTACGGCGCACCGTAGGTCTCGTAGCCGCCGCCGCCGATTCCGCCCGGGAACAGCGAGAACGTCGGGTAGTTCCCGTTCGGATCGAGCAGCGCCTGAACCGGAGCGTTCCAGTACGGGTTCGCGATGGTTCCCGGTCCGCATGCGGACGGAGCTCCCGTGGTCGTAGGCACGCCCGGTCCGCCGGTAGCCGTGGTATAGCACGGTGCGCTACCGCCGGGGATCGCGTTGCCGTTCTGGTCGAGCACTTTTCCGCAACGCGGATCCGTGCCGTTCGCCGCGCAGAAGGACGTGTAGGCGTTGTACGCCTGGATCCCTTGATTCGCGCCGTCGAGCACCGAGATGCCGGTCGCGCCGCGGCCGTAGGTGATGTAGCTGTTCGTGTACGCGAACGACAGCCGCGCCGCGAGACCGTTGCGCGAGAAGTCGCCCTTGTCGATCTCGACCTCGATGCCCTCCGACGTCTGGCGGCCCACGTTGAGCCCCGAGACGAAGTTGGTCTTTTGATCGAGATAGAACTGCTGGATCTGGTCCTGCGTCTTGCGGATGAACGGGCTCAGCTTCACCGAGACGTCACCCTTGAACTGGTGCTCGTAGGAGAAGTCGTAGTTGTTCGCCACGCTCGGACGGATCGCGTGCGCCGGCGTGTTGCCGATGCCGTTCGCGACGAATCCGCGCAGCCCGACGGGCGCGTCCTGCTGCAGGAAGTTGTACTGCTCGAAGGCGCTGTTCGGAGCTTGCGCGTACCGGCCGTAGCTCGCGCGCAGAACCGTGGACGGGTTGAGGGTGTACGTCAAACCGATACGGGGCTGGAACTCGCTGTACGACTCGGTTTGCCCGGAGACGTTGAACTGTGCAAGCCCCGGGAACTGGTTGTTGAACGCGTTGTACCAGAACGTCCGCGCGGGCGAACCCGTGGTGTCGGAACCCTGGAACACGAAGCTGTCGAAACGCAGCCCGAGGTTGATGTTCAGCCGGTCCGTCGGCTTCCACTGGTCGGTGATCGAGAAGGCGCCGAACTTCGGCGTCACCGTGTTGTACGTCGCGTGCGTCCCGTCTTCGACGACGAGATAGCGGCAGGGTCCGCCGCCGCACGTGCCCGAAGCGGGGGTCACGGTTGCGTTTGCCGCCTGCAAGAGGCTGAAGAAGCCCGGGAACGGCGTCGTGCCGTTACGCGCGGCGCCGCGGTTCAGATCCGTCCCGGCGTTGTTGAAGCACGGCACCTGCACGCCGCTGAACGCGTAGCATTTGCCGTTGAGCGGATTCGACGAGTCGACCAGGAGGCCGACGACGGTCCGTCCGTTGAGGCGCGACGCGGGATAGAAGCCCGCGACGTCCTGCGTGTTGTTGTCGCGCAGCGTGGTCGCGGTGGTGTACGAGCCCTGGATCGACAGCAGGTGCTGCGAGTTGAGCTGGTCCGAGAACTGCGCGCTCACGCCACGCGTGTGCGACGCGAGCTCGTAATCGCTCGGGACCCAGCCGACGTAGTCGGCGTAGTTCGACTGCGGCCCGGTCTGCAGCCAGTTGGAGTAGTACGTGTACCCGTACACGCGCAGGAACGCGTTCGTCCCGAAGTTGTGCTGGTACTGCAGCTTGAGCACGGACTGGTTGTTGTTGAATGCGTCGCGCCGGTCGGGCTCGATGCATCCGTTCTGGATCCCCAGACTCGTGATGCCGCAGGCGTTCTGTCCGAATTGGCGGCCGAACGGCGACTGCGGGAAGAAATACGGCGACGTACCGCCGCCGGTGAACGTCGCCGGCAGCACCGTGCCGCGCGGCGCTCCGACGAACGTGTACGTGTCGGTATACGACGGAACGCCCAGGCCGATGGCGTCCGCGAACGCGGCGCCGCCGAGGTCGTTGGTCGAGTCGTACGCCGGGTTGTTGATGAAGTTGTTGTCGAACAGCAACTGGATGTCGTCGCGGTTGCCGTCCTTGCGCGGAAGGCCGAAGTGGAAATTCGCGATGGTATCGCGAGCTTGCACGGCCGCGAGGAAGTTGTAGTTGAACGGGCCCAGGACGTAGGCCGGCGCGTTACCGCCGTTCGTGAAGTCCTGCCCCGACGATCCATGGCAGCCGACCGGCGTTGCGTCCGGGCACGGCGCCACCGGCGCGCCCCAATTGCTCTGGAGGCTGGCGCCGTTGTACTGGTCGTAGTACCGGTAGCTCTGGTTGTACGCACCAGCGCCGAGGTAGTACGAGAACGTGCGGCCCGGGTTCGCGCCGCCCGCTTCGAACGACACCTTGTTGTAGAAGATCGGGGTGCCGATCGCCAGGTCGAGATTCCGCGACGCCGGCGCGGTGCCGGTGCGGATGACCTGGTTGATGTAGCCCGAGATGCCGTTCGCTTCAGCGTTCGCGGCGGGCGCGCCGGTATAGACCTGCAGCTCCTGCTGGCCCAGCGATGAAAGCGAACCGGACGGGTAGTTGTCGAACGCGCGGTTGACGGGGAC
>JAQBPK010000129.1 GCA_028287565.1 Vulcanimicrobiota bacterium | reverse complement strand
CCGACATCGCGCCGCGTGTGCGCCTCGCGGCAAGCGTCGTGCGGTCGCGCTGGTCGACGTTCGGTACGAGCACCGACGGGCGCATCGGCGTGTCGGTCGACGACGGCTCGAACGGAACGTTCCGCTTCGCGGTCGGCACAGGTTTCCGCGCGCCGCTGCTAGCCGAGCTCGCGACGCTGCCCGTTTCGGCGCTCACGCCCGATGAGAACTGTGTTGCCGCGAACGGAAACCCGAACGAGCACGCCGAGCACGCGACCGAGTACGAGCTGGGATACGGCAAGCGCATCGGCACCACGACCGTCGACGCGACGCTGTACCGCTCCAATCTGCGGGATGCGATCGAGGTGTTTTACCCGCTCGGCACGACGTGCCCGGGCAACGTGAGCACCGTGGTTGCGCAATCGTTTCCGATCAACGTCGGCAACGTGATCTACCAAGGCGGAGCGCTGCGGCTGACGCACCGTTTCGGCGCGCTGCTCGGGACAGCCGAGTACGGCGTGAACGCGGCGTATCCCATGAGCCTGCCGGTGACCGTCGCGAATCCGACCTCCGGTGCGGACCTCGTGATCGGCCAGCAGTTCGCCGGGATCCCGATGCAGACGTTCTCGCTCGGGCTTCGCTATGCGCATGCAGGCGTGCACGGCGCGCTCAACCTCACCGCCAAGAGCGCGAACAACGAGCTCGCGCAAGGGCGTTTCGCGACGCTCGACGCCGCAGTCGGCAAGCGCTGGAACCGCGTCGACGTGACGCTCGCCGGAACGAACCTCACCAGCGCCGTAAGTGGGCGTTTCACGCGGCTCGGCCTCGGCACGCCGTACGCAACGATGGCGGGCCCGCCGCTCACGCAAGATGCGCTCGTCCTGCAACCCGCGTCGGTGCGACTAATTTTGACGCTGAGGTGAGCCCGCCCGGCGGTTCGGAAATGGTCGCTTGCGCTGAACGGTGAGAGCCAGGACGCGTGCTGCAAGCAGAGGGCGGGTCACTTCGAGGCGGCTCCTTGCGCGTCCAGCGTGCGGTTTACATCGAGGACGTTCACGCGCGGCTCACCCAGCAGGCCGAATTGGCGGGACGTGGTGTGCGCGGCGATGATCGCGCGCACGCTGTCGAGCGACATGCCGCGTGCTTTCGCGACGCGTGGTGCTTGGTAGTATGCGCCGGCCGGTGAGATATCGGGATCGATTCCGCTCGCGCTCGACGTGACGAGATCCATCGGGATCGGCCCCGTCGCGTCGGGATTCGCTTTTTGCAGCGCGGCGATCGTGCTCTTCGTGGCGTCAATCAGCTTCTTGCTGGTCGGGCCGAGGTTCGTGCCGCCGGTCGCCGTCGGGTCGTAGCCCTTGCCCGCGGCGGAGGGGCGGCCTTGGAAATACTGCGGTTTGGTGAAGCTCTGGCCGACGAGTGTCGAGCCGATCACCGTGCCGTTGGGGCCGGTGATCAGCGAACCTGCGGCCTGGTGGTGGAACAGCAGCGTTGCAAGTCCCCAGATCACGAACGGGTAGATCAGGCCGAGCACGATCACCGTGACGATCGTGTAGAGAAGCGAGGTGACAAGGTGGTGCAGCGTGTTGTCGCGCTCGGGCGCCGCTTGCGGTGTCGTGGCCATGGTGCTACTGCGCTCCCGTGAGGTGGAGTCCGACGAGGATGAGGTCGATCGCCTTGATGCCGATGAACGGGACGATCAGCCCGCCCAAGCCGTAGATCAGGACGTTCCCGCGCAGCACCGCGTCTGCGCCGCGCGGGCGGTACGGCACGCCCCGCAGCGCGAGCGGGATCAGCGCGACGATGATCAGCGCGTTGAAGATGATCGCCGAGAGGATCGCGCTCTGCGGGGTTGCGAGGCGCATGACGTTGAGCGCGTCCATCGCGGGATATGCGGCCGTGAACATCGCCGGCAGGATCGCGAAGTACTTCGCGACGTCGTTCGCGATCGAGAACGTCGTCAGCGAGCCGCGCGTCATCAGGAGCTGCTTGCCGACCTCGACGATCTCGATGAGCTTCGTGGGATCGGAGTCGAGGTCGACCATGGTGCCGGCCTCTTTGGCGGCCTGGGTGCCGCTGTTCATTGCGACGCCGACGTCTGCTTGCGCGAGCGCGGGCGCGTCGTTCGTGCCGTCGCCCGTCATTGCGACGAGGCGGCCTTCGCCTTGCTCGCGCTTGATGAGCGTCATCTTCGTTTCCGGCGTTGCCTCCGCAAGAAAGTCGTCGACGCCGGCTTCGCGCGCGATCGCGTTTGCCGTGAGCGGGTTGTCGCCGGTGATCATCACCGTGCGAATCCCCATCGCGCGCAGGCGGTCGAAGCGCTCGCGCGTGTAGGGCTTGAGGATGTCGCGCAGGTAGATCGCGCCGAGGATACGGTGTCCGTCAGCGAGCAGCAGCGGCGTGCCGCCCGCGCGCGCGATGCGGTCGACGTCGGACGCGAGCACGTCGGACGGGCCGCCGCCGTTCGCCGTGACCCATGCGCGAACGGCGTCGGGGGCGCCTTTGCGCAGTTGCGCGCCATCGCCGTAGTCGACGCCCGACATCCGCGTGTACGCGCTGAACGGCACGACGATCGCACCCGCCGGCAGCGCGCCGTTGCCGGGAGCGACGCCGGCCGGTAGGTTGCCGAGCGTTCCCGCGAAGAGCACGATCGAACGGCCTTCCGGCGTCTCGTCCGCGAGCGACGCGAAGTACGCTGCGCGGTACACCGTCATCGCTTCAACGCCTGGTGCGATCACGATCTCCGTCGCCTGCCGGTTGCCGAGCGTGATGGTTCCGGTCTTGTCGAGCAGCAGCGTGTCGACGTCGCCCGCCGCTTCCACGGCGCGGCCCGACATCGCGAGCACGTTGCGCTGCAGCACGCGGTCCATCCCCGCGATGCCGATCGCGCTGAGCAGGCCGCCGATCGTCGTGGGGATCAGGCACACGAGCAGCGCGATTAGCACGACGACGCTCGGCACGGCTCCTGCGTAGATCGCGAACGGGGCCAGCGTCGCGACCGCGATGACGAAGATGATCGTCAAGCCGGAGAGCAGGATCGAGAGCGCGATCTCGTTGGGCGTTTTCTGGCGCTTCGCGCCTTCGACCAGCGAGATCATGCGGTCGAGGAACGACTCGCCCGGGTTCGCGCTGACTTCGTACACGATGCGGTCGGAGAGCACGCGCGTGCCGCCCGTCACCGACGAACGATCGCCGCCGGCTTCGCGAATCACGGGCGCGGACTCCCCGGTGATCGCCGACTCGTCGACGGTCGCGGCGCCTTCGACGATCTCGCCGTCCGTCGCGATCAGGTCGTTCGCCTCCGCGACGACGCGGTCACCCCGGCGCAACTGCGCGGCCGAGACGCGCTCCTCGCGTCCATCAACCAGGCGGCGTGCGAACGTGTCGGTCTTGGTGCGGCGCAGATACTCGGCTTGCGCTTTGCCGCGGCCTTCCGCCAGCGCTTCGGCGAAGTTCGCGAACAGCACGGTGAACCACAGCCA
>JAQBPK010000104.1 GCA_028287565.1 Vulcanimicrobiota bacterium | reverse complement strand
ACGATCTCGCGCGTGTACGGCGCGGACGCGCTTGCGGTGTCGCGGCGCGTCGCGCAGCTGCTCGGATACCGGCTCGTCGACGAGGAGCTGCCGTCCGTCGCGGCGTGGCACTTGGGGACGTCGGCGGACGTCGTGCAGACCGTGTCCGAGCGGCCGCGCGGGTTTGGTGCGCGCGTGTTGGAGCAGCTCGGCGGCGGCGTTCCCGAAGCCGCGCAGCCGCCGTCGGAAGACCAGTTCCCCGCGGAGACGCGCCGTGCGATCGAACAGGCCGTGCGCGACGAAGCGGCGGCGGGCGACGCGGTTATCGTCGGCCGCATGGCGAGTGCGATCCTCGGGCCGCGGGCGGACGTGCTGCGGGCGTTCATCCACGCGCCGCTGCCGTGGCGCATCGCGCACGTCGTCGAGTCGCTCGGCGTGGACGAGGCGGAAGCGCGCTCGGAGATAGCCCGCATCGACGAGGCGCGCCGCACGTACGCGCGCGAAGGCTATCGCGTGACTTGGGGCGATCCGCGGAATTACGATCTCGTGCTCGACAGCTCGCGCTTCGGCGTCGACGGGAGCGCGGGTGTCATCGTCGCGGCGGTGCGCGCGGCCGGAGGGTGACCACCGGCGAACCGCGGATCCCCGACCGCCGCCCCGGCTTCATCGGGGCGTTCCGCTTCAAAGACTTCCGGCTGCTGTGGGCCGGTCTGCTGGTCTCGAATCTCGGGACGTGGATGCAGTTCACCGCGCTCGGCTATTACGTCGCGGCGATGGCGCCCAACGAGGCCGTCGGCGCGCTCGACATCGGGCTGCTCGGCGCGGCGCGCGCGGCGCCCGTGCTGCTGCTCTCGCCGTTCGCGGGCGTCGTCGCCGACCGCTATCCGCGCCGGCTGATCCTGTTCGTCACCAACGGTGCGACGTCGCTGCTCTCGTTCGTGCTCTTCGCGCTTGTCGCGACGAACCACGCGCCGCTGTGGACGCTCATGATCACCAGCGCGCTGCAGGCCGGAACGCAGTCGTTCGACGCGCCCGCGCGCCAGAGCTGGGTGCCGCTGATGGTGCCGCGCGAGTACGTCGGCGGCGCGATCGGGCTGAACTCGGTCGCGTTCAACGCGCCGAGCGTCATCGGCCCGCCGCTCGCGGGACTGTTGATCGCGAGCGTCGGCGTCGCGCACTGCTTCCTCGTGAACGGGCTCACGACGATCGCGGTCCTCATCGCGCTCGTGTTCATGCAGCCGGCGCCGCCGTCGAGCACACGGCGCGGCAACGTGCTCGGCGCGATCGTCGAAGGCGTGCGGTTTCTCACCGCGCACCCCGTGCTGCGCTGGGTGGTCCTGCTGCTGGTCGTCACGTCGCTGACCGCGCGGCCGTACAACTTCCTGTTGCCGGCGTACGCGGTGCACGTGGTGCACATCGACGCGAAGGGTCTGGGCTGGCTGATGGCCGCGGGCGGCCTCGGCGCGATCGCCGGCGCGTTCTTCACCGCCGCGACCGGCGGCGAGCGGCGCGGCTCGATCTGGGTGCTGTCGGCGATCGTCGCGGCGCTCGGCGTGGCGGCGCTCGGCCTCACCGCACACTTCGGCCTCGCCGCGGTGTTCCTGGTGGTGATCGGCCTGGCGACGATGAGCTTCATCGGGTCGTCCAACATCATGCTGCAGACGCTCGCTCCCGACGACATGCGCGGCCGCGCGATCTCCGTGTACTCGATGATCCTGCTCGGGCTGGTTCCGTTCGGCTCGCTGATCATGGGCTCGCTCGCGACGTTGCTGCAGCTGCGCTGGACGTTCGTGCTGGCCGGCGCCGTCGCCGCGGTGTTCGCGCTGTGGATCGCGCTGAGCCAGCCGCAGGTGCGCGACGCATGACGGGCGCGTTTCTGGTCGCGGTGCTCGCGGCGATCGTCGCGCTCGCGCTCGTCGCCAAGAAGCTGCGCGTCCCGTACCCGGTCGTCTTCGTCGTCGGCGGCCTGATCCTCGCGCTCATCCCCGGCGTGCCGACGATCCGGCTCGAACCCGACCTCGTGTTCCTGCTGTTTCTTCCGGCGCTGATCTTCGGCGACGGCTGGACGACGGACTACCTCTCGTTCAAACGGTTCTACCAGCCGATCTTCATGCTTGCGATCGGCCTCGTGTTCGTCACGTCGCTGGTCGTCGCGTACGTCGCGCACTGGCTGATCGGCTTCCCGCTCGCGCTGGGCTTCGTGCTCGGCGCGATCCTCTCGCCCACCGACGCCGTCGCCGCCGACGCGATCGCCGAAGAGGTCGGGCTGCCGCGCAACCTCATGACGATCATCAGCGGCGAGAGCCTGGTGAACGATGCGACGGGCCTGGTGATCTATCGTTTCGCGCTCGCCGCGGTCGCGACGGGCGCGTTCTCGCTGGCGCACGCGGCCGGCAGTTTCGTGTACGTCGTGGTGGTCGGCGTCGGCGTGGGTCTGGTCGTCGCGTGGGCGATCGCCAAGATCACGATCGCGATCCGCAAGGCGGGCCTTTCGGACGAGCTCATCGCGGTTTCGATCTCGCTCGTGACGCCGTTTGCGGTGTACGTGCCGGCCGAGGCGCTGCACGCATCGGGCGTGCTCGCCGCGATGAGCGGCGGCATCTATCTGAGCCGCAAGTCCTCGCAGATCTTCGACGCCGACGCGCGCATCGCGGCCGCGTCGGTGTGGAACCTGCTGTTCTTCACCTTCAACGGGGCGGCGTTCGTGCTGATCGGGCTGCAATTGCGCAACATCGTGCGCGGCCTGTCGGCGTATCCGCTCACCACGCTGATCGGGTGGTCGCTCGTTATCGCGGCGGTCGTCATCGTGATCCGCTACGTCTGGATGTTCCCGGCGGCGTACGGCCGCCGCGCGCTGTTCCCCAAGATCCGCGAGCGCGAAGGCCCCGATCCGCCGTGGCAGTGGGTGTTCATCTTGAGCACCGCGGGGATGCGCGGCATCGTGTCGCTCGCCGCGGCGCTGGCGCTGCCCGAAGGCTTTCCGCAGCGCGATTTGATCCTGTTCATCACGTTCGTCGTGATCCTGGTGACGCTGGTCGGCGAAGGGCTCGCGCTGCCGTGGCTGATCCGCCATTGGGACATCAAGGACGTCGACGACGGCGGCCGGATCGTCGCTGCCGCCCGCGTGCGCGTCGCCGAAGCGGTGCGCGATCACCTGCGCACGCTCGAGACGTCGTTCGCGTCGACGGCTGAGTGGGAAGTGGCAGGCCGGCTGCACGCCGACTACGAGCAGCGCGTCACGCACTTCACCGCGCATGCCGGCGGCGTCGAACCGGTCGACGACGCGCAGCAGCACGGCATCGAGCGGCGGCTCCGCCGCGAGGCATACGCCGCCGAACGCCGCGCGCTGCAGCAGCTGCGCCGCGACGGCGAGGTGACCGACGACGTCTACCGGCACCTCGAATGGGACATCGACATGGCGGAGTCGCGGCTGGAATGACCGCCGCCCGCTGAACCGGAGAGCGTCCCGCCGCGACGAAGCAATGATGATGACGAAGCGCTTCGCGATCCTGGCCCTGGCGCTGCTGCCGCTCGCCGCGAGCGCGCAGCCGGCTCCGACCCGCTTGCCGCCCGCGAGTGCCGGTGCGGGCACCACCGGGATCGCGGGGATTGCCGTTGCCGGCACCGGCACCGTGCGGTTCACGGTGAAGACCGTCTCGTTCGTCGCGTACGTGCGCGGCCCCGCAGATGAGGCGGGGGCGCTCGCCGCGATGCGCGCGGCGGGGATCGACGACCCGGTGATCGGGCCCGTCGGCTCCAACGTCTCGTTCAACGGGCCGGGGGTGACGTCAGTGCGCGGGACGGTTCGAGACGTGACGCCCGCAAAGCTGGAGCGGATCGGTCAAGCCGCGGCGAACTATATGCGCGCCCATCCCGGCTCCGCCGTCGACAACGTCAACTTCATTCCGCGGCTCGACGACTGCAACGTCCACGAAGAGGCCGCGCGCAAGGCCGCGCTGGCCGAGGCACGCCGGAAAGCGCAGGCGATCGCCGATCTCGCCGGCGTCACCATTGAGGGCGTGCTGTCGGTGGCCGAAAACGGCGGCTGCCCGGGTCCGTCGGACGGCCCGTTCGTCAACGGCGGACCGTTCGACATCTCCACACTCAGCACGACCATATCGGTGTACGAGAACGTCACGTTCTCGATCGTGCAGGGCGGCAATAACGTGCGGAGACGCACGCTCTGACGCCGTGAACGCCGAGGCGGCGTTCGCGTACGCCGAGCGCCACGCGCTCCACGCGCTCGTCGTGCAGCAAGGCGAACGCATCGTGTTCGAGCGCTACGGCGGCGGCTACGACGCCGCGAAGCCGCACGCGCTGTACAGCGGCACGAAGAGCTTTTGGGGCGTGCTCGCGGTCGCCGCGCAAGAGGACGGGCTGCTCGCGATCGACGAGCCGGTCGCGCGCACGATCTCTTCGTGGAGCGAGGGCGCGAAAGCGCGCCTGACGCTACGCGATCTGCTGCAGCTCACCAGCGGGATCGGCTTCGGCGGTTTGGGCGCGGCCGTGCCGTCGTTCGGCAACGCGCTCGCGGTGGAGCTCAAGGACGAGCCCGGCGCGAAGTTCACGTACGGCGGGATTCCGCTGCAGGTCTTCGGCGCGGTGCTCGCGCGCAAGCTCGCGCCGAGCGGGCTGTCCCCGAACGGCTACTTGCACGAGCGCATCCTCGACCCGATCGGCCTGCGCGTCGGCTCGTGGCGCGAGCTCAAGGACGGCACCAACCCGCTGCCGACCGGCGCATTTCTCGCGGCGCGCGAGTGGCTGAAGTTCGGCGCGCTCGTGCGCGGCGGCGGCGCCTGGAAGAAGAAGACGATCGTTTCGCACGCGGCGCTGGCGCGCTGTTTTGCCGGCTCGCGCGCGAACCCGCGCTACGGCTTGGCGTGGTGGCTGAGCCCGCTACGCGATCAGCCTGACATCGTCTATGCGAGCGGCTCGGGCGGACAGGCGTTGTACGTGATCCCGTCCCAAGGTGCGGTTGTGGTGAAGTTCGGCGGCTCCGGGTCGTACAAGCACGATGCATTCCTGAAGCGGCTACTGAGGTGACCGCGCTCAAACCGCTCGGCCGCGCGGCGTACGCGGTCGCCGGGCTCGCGCTGTGCGGCGTGAAGCTCACCACCGACCGGCTCGTGACCGAGACGGTGTTCCACCGTCAGTGGTCGCCGGCCATCTATCTGACGCCGCTCGGCCGCGGCGCGCGCCTGGGCGCGCTGAACGGCGCCGACCGCGACTATCTGCTCGCGCTCGTCGCGCTCGCGCTGCCGTTCGTCGCGCTCGGCACGTGGCTGACGCTAAGGCGGCTGCGCTCCGCGGGCTGGTCGCCGTGGTTCGTGCTGCTGTTCTTCGCGCCGCTGGTGAACCTCGGGTTCTTCGCGGTGCTCTGCATCGCGCCGCGGCGCGTGGATGCGGCCGGCGTTCGCGGTGCTCCGAGGGCCGCGTGGCGCCGGTTTCTTCCCGCGTCGACGCTCGGCGCCGCGTTCACGTCCGCGATCGTCACGGCGGGATTGCTCGCCGCGGCGCTGGCGGCGCTCGCGTCGCACGTGCTTGCCGACTACGGCTGGAGCGTGTTCGTCGCGCTGCCGTTCGCGCAAGGGCTCATCGCGGTGTGGCTCGCGGGTGTGGGCGGCGGCCGCGTACCGTCGATTGGTTCCGCGCTCGCGATCGGGCTCGCGTCGCTCGCGGTCACGACGGGCTTGCTGCTCGCGTTCGCGTTCGAGGGGCTGATCTGCCTCGCGTTCGCAGCGCCGCTCGCGGTACCGCTCGCGCTCGCCGGCGCGCTCGCCGGACGCGCCGTGCTCGCGCTGCCAGCGCACCGCGCCGCGTTGCTGGTCGCGGCCGTCGCGTCGTCGCCGTTCGCGCTGCTCGGCGCCTTTCCGTCGCAGTCGCAGGACGCGCCGCGCTACGCCGTCGTGTCGCGCGTGATCGTCGACGCGCCGCCCGAGCGCGTGTGGCCGCACGTGATCGCGTTCGCGCCGCTGCCGCCGCCCACCGATCCGCTCTTTCGCGCCGGCGTGGCGTATCCGCAGCGCGCGCACATCGACGGCACCGGCGCCGGCGCGATTCGCTACTGCGAGTTCTCGACCGGCGCGTTCGTCGAGCCGATCACCGCCTGGGAAGCGCCGCACCGGCTCGCGTTCGGCGTCGCGCACAACCCGCCGCCGATGCGCGAGCTGTCACCTTGGGGCCCGATCGACGCACCGCACCTGACGGGATTTCTCATCGCCGACGCCGGCGAGTTCCGGCTCAACGCGCTGCCCGGCGGCCGCACGGAGCTCGTCGGTACGACGTGGTACCGCCACCATCTCTACCCCGCCGCATACTGGCACCTCTGGTCCGACGCGATCATCCACAAGATCCATATGCAGGTTTTGGAGCACGTCGCCCGCCTGAGCACCGCACCCGCGTAAACGAGAAGCGCGTCGCGAGTATTCTCGCGACGCGCTTCGTCCCGTCAGTGGGTGGTGGTGTTTACGCGGCCTTCTTGGCTCTGCGCGTGTACGCCCGCTTCTTGCGGACGCCGCCCGCTTTTGCGACGGCTTTGCTTGCGCCCTTGCGCGCCGTCTTCTTGCGACCGGCCTTCTTGCCGGCTGTCTTCTTGCGGCCCGTCTTCTTGCGACCCGGACCCTTTGCCTTACGCGCGGACGTCTTCTTGCGGCCTGCCGCCTTTTTCCGTCCGCCGGCCTTTTTGCGGCCCGCGGTCTTCTTGCGGCCCGTGGTCTTCTTGCGCGCCGATGTCTTCTTGCGCGCCGTAGTCTTCTTGCGGCCCGCGGCCTTCTTACGGGCGCCGACCTTCTTGCGTGCCGGTTTACGAGCGCCGGCTTTGGCTGTCGTTTTCTTTTTGCGCGTGGTCTTACGACCCGCGGCCTTCTTCTTTGCGGCCATTCGGTAGTGCTACCGTGTCCTTTCCGCGTCCGCGGTACCCGACGGACGCGCGGAGTTCCGGCGGGGCGACCGCCGGCGAGTTGCATACCTTATACCACTAATGCACGATTTCGCGCAACTTTTCGCCCGCGAGCGACAGGAGACGCGCGCGGCTGCGTCGAGCGCTGCGGGTTTTTACGGAGGAACCTTCCACCACGGAGCGCAAGCGCGGAGCATGATGAGTGTGTCGAGAGCCGCGTGCGCTTTGGTGTGCGCCGCGGTCGCGTTCGCGCCGTTGCCGGCTCGCGCCGACGTGTCCGAGGCCAACGCGCTCAGCGCGGGACTCCTCGCGCCCGCCAACGCGTCCCTGCAGCGCGCGCTCCAGGACATCAACGCGAACAAGAAACTGGAAGCGGCGTCCAAGGACGTCGCCCAGGCCAACCCCGTCGGAACGCCGCAGGCGCCGATCAGAAAACCGAGCCTGCCGCAGGGCTTCACCTACAACGTCGACGTGTCGTTCGCGTATCCGCTGAGCAACGTCGGCTTCAACGCGGGCGATCCGGGCGGCATGGACGCGGGCTTCGGCTACGCGTTCGACCGCACGCACCGCCTCACGGCGGGCTACTACGAGATCCAGCAAGTCCCGGTCGGATTCTCCAACAAGAACGTTCCGTTCTACCTGCAGGGCTTCACGGGCCCGGGTTCCAACCTGCCGAACGCGTCGCTCGGCACGGTGAACACCGGCGTGGTCGACGCGACGACCAAGGACAAGATCTTCCAGGTCGGCCTGCAGAACCTGTTCGTGATCGCCAACAAGCTGCCGATCG
>JAQBPK010000096.1 GCA_028287565.1 Vulcanimicrobiota bacterium | reverse complement strand
ATGACGTGGCCGCAGACGAGTGGCAGCAACAGGCGTCGCGTCTCTGGTGGGCGTTTGCCGGCAACACGCGCTGCGACGTCCGCCACCGGTCGAACTTCGCGCATATCACGCACGTCGTCGCGCGCAGCTGGATGACGAACGGCGATCACTTCGTGCGTCGTCGCAACATCGAGCGCGTGGGCGACCTGTTCGCACTCAAGCTCCAGCAGATCGAGGCGGACCGCGTCTCGAACAACAACAACATGCCCGATCGGCCGGACCTGATCGAGGGCATCGAGATGGATGACGACGGCGCGCCGATTCAGGTCTGGGTCGCCGATCGTCATCCGGGCGACACGATCAATCTGCAACAGCAGAAGTGGACACCGCAGTTGATGTTCGGGCCGAGCACCGGCGAGCCTCTCGTGTTGCAGCTCGGTCTCTTCGAACGCGACGGCCAGACGCGGCCGGTCACAATGTTCGCGCCCGTGATCGAAGCGATCAAGCAGATCTCGCGGTATGCCGGCGCAGAGCTCGACGCGGCCGTGGTAACGTCGTTCATCACTGCGGTCCTCGAGACAGAAGATGGCGATTCCGACTTGCTCGAGAGCATGGGCAAGCCGGCGAATCCGACCGTCGGGCTGCAAGGAAGCCCCGCCACCGCGTCTGATGACCGACAGATTCACCTCGCGCCGGCGGCGACGATCGGCTTGCGAAAGGGCGAGTCGCTCAAATCCTTCAATCCGCAGCGACCCAACAGCGGGTTCGAGCCATTCTTCCGCGCCTGGTGCTCGATCATCGGCGCGGCGATCGGACTGCCGCACGAGCTGCTGATCAAGCACTTCACATCGAGCTACTCCGCGTCCCGTGGCGCGATGATCGAAGCGTGGCGCGAGTTCAAGACGAAGCGCTCGCTCGTCCTTGTCGACCAGTTCGCACAGCCCGTGTATACCTGGCTGATCTCGGAGGCGGTCGCGCGCGGCTACCTGAGTGCCCCCGGCTTTTTCACCTCGCCGCTGGTGAAGCTGGCGTATCTCGAGTGCTCGTGGTCCGGCCCGATCATGGGTCAGCTGAATCCACTCGATGAGGCGGGCGCCGCAATCAAGCGTGTGGAGGCCGGCTTCTCGACGATCGAGGAGGAGACGGCGGAGCTCACCGGCGGCGACGACTGGGAGCGCAAGCACGAGCAGCGCGTGAAGGAGCACACGCTCCGCGTCGCCGGCGGTCTCGAGCCCGAAGTGCTGAACGTCGCCACGCGCGGCGCGATCGCAGAAGGCAGCAATCCGACCAACACGCCGAAGCAGGACGCGAACGACGCGGCAGAGACCCAGAGCGCTCCGAAGACGGCACCCGAGAGCGCGCCACCCTCCACGCCGCCGGCCAATGGCAAGTAGCGCAGTTGCCCGGGTGAAGAAGCCCGCGCTCAATGTGATCAACGCGATGGCGGCCGGGCCGTGGGCGATCCTGCCGGCAAAGCTCGACACGCTCATTCACGTCGCGATGCGCGCGAACCTGACTCCCGAAGCCATTGAGGAGCAGACCGGCGAGCCGCTCGACCACACGTACCTCGCAACGTATCGCGACGGCGTCTGCACGATCCCGATCGAGGGCGCGATGTTCAAGCGCGCCGACTGGTTCTCGCGGATCAGCGGCGCGACGTCGTACGAGGACATCGCGAACGACTACTTCGAGGCGCTGGGCAATCCAGAGATCAGCGCGATCATCCTCAAGTTCGACAGCGAAGGCGGGCAAGTCGCCGGCTGCTCCGAACTCGCGCGCATGATCTACCAGACGCGCGGCGTAAAGCCGGTCATCGCGTACGTCGAGGGCTGCTGCGCCTCCGCCGCGTTCTGGCTCGCCAGCGCGTGCGACGAGATCGTCGTCAACGACTGTGCGCTCGTCGGCTCGCTCGGCTGCGTGCTCACGATCGAGATCACGAAGAAGCAAGACGAGATGCTCGGCATCGAGCACATCGAGATCGTTTCGACGCAGACGCCCAACAAGCGCGTCGACCCGACGACTGCGAAGGGCCGCGCGCAATTGCAGCTCATCGTCGACGAGCTCGCGCAGGTGTTCCTCGACGCCGCCTCGGAATACATGGGCGTCGACGCGGACGTCGTGCTCGGGTTTACCGAACGCACGCTCTACGTCGGCAACTCCGCCGTCGATGCAGGCCTCGCGCATCGCCTCGGCTCGTTCGAGGAGCTGATGGCGGAGCTCACGACTTCCTCTCTCGCTGCCGAATCCGGCAGTGATGTGCTGCTGTTCCCAGCAGCCGCCTCCGCGACCGCCGCACCGGGTCGCCCCAACACTCCAGTATCGGAGACTGCAATGAAGCCAGCTGCAAAGCAGGCCGGCCGACGGGGCGCTCCTGCTCCAGCGGCCACTGCGTCCACCCCTCCCGCGCCGGCCGAATCCGGCGCACAGGCCGACGGAGCCGAAACCGACCCGCCGGAAGTCGACGAGGTCGAAGATCCTCCGGTCGACCCGCCCGCAGCGCCGCCAGCTGCTCCCGCTGCGACGCAGGCCTCCGCGATCGCCGCGGCTGTCGCGGGCGAACGCACGCGCGTCCTCGCCATCCAAGCGCTCGGCCGGCCGGGCGAAGAAGCGATCATCGCCGCATGCGTGGCGGATCCGATGTGCACGCCGGAAGCTGCCGCGTTCAAGCTCCGCTCGGCGGAGACGGGCGCACCAGCCGCATACCTCGCCGCGTTGAAGGTCGACGAGGAGAGAGTCCCCGCACCAAAGGCAGGCGGCGCCTCTGCGGACGTCAGCACGCTCGACGCCGTCGAGAACGCCATCGTCACCGCTGGCAAGACGCCGGCATCACCCAGCGCTTCGCGCTAACGGAGATCGACTAACATGGTCGACGGTCTCAACACCAGCACGTTCACGCCCGACGAGATCATCGCGGGCGAGTTCGATCGGGCGACGCGCATTGTCCTTATCACCGGCGCTGCGGCGCTC
>JAQBPK010000075.1 GCA_028287565.1 Vulcanimicrobiota bacterium | reverse complement strand
GCGTTGGCGCGGTGCGCCAGGCTCGCGAGGCGCGTCCACGTCGCCGAACCCGTCCCGCGGCCGCTAGGAAGCGCGGGCATGACGACGACGGTGAACGCGCCGGAGCGGACGATGATGTCGGCCGCGCGCGCGGCTTCCACCGGCTCGCCCGTGCGGACGATCAGCAGCCGCTCGAGCCGAACCCCGGCCGCTGCGAGCGCGGGCGGGAACAGGTCCACCCCGACGGCTGCTCCCAACCCGCGCCGCGTCGCCGCGGCAAGGAGACGCGCGGCAAGCGCGCTCCGTCCGGAGCTCGGCGGCCCCTCGAGCGTCCCGATCGTCCCGCGCGGAAAGCCGCCACCCAAAGCAGCGTCCAGCGCCTCGATCCCGGTCCGAACCAGCGCCTCGTCCCCGAGCGCGAACGCCGCGGCCGTCGTCTCCCGGTGACGGCGGTCGAAACGTTCGCGCAGGGCCGCAAAGGCCGGGTCAACGCCCATGGGAGCCTTATGCTAATCGAACATATGTTCGATGTCAACGGCTTCGACCGGAGGGGCGTTCGTCCGAGGCGGTATCCTTACGGGACCGGCGTGCCGCCGGTGACCGCGATGCGGGCGCCGTTGACGTAGCTCGACTCTTGCGAAGCGAGGAACACGTACACCGGCGCGAGCTCCGCGGGTTGGGCCGGGCGTTCCATCGGCGACTGCTTGCCGAACGTGCGCACTTCGTCGGGCGACATCGTGGACGGAATGAGCGGTGTCCAAACTGGCCCCGGCGCGACGCAGTTCACGCGAATACCGCGCCCGATCGCCTCTTGCGCGAGCGCTTGCGTGAACGCGACGATGCCGCCTTTGGTCGTCGCGTAGTCGAGCAGCGAAGGATCCGGTTTGGATGCTTGCACGGACGCCGTGTTGATGATGCTGCCGCCGGCCGGCATCACCGCCAGCGCGGCCTTGCACAGCCAGAACAGCGCGTAGAGATTCGTTTTGAGCGTGCGGTCGAACTGCTCGGTGGATATCTCGGCGATGCCGCCGCATTCGTTCTGAAAAGCGGCGTTGTTCACCAGAATGTCGAGGGCTCCGAACTCGCTGACCGCGCGCTGCACGAGCCCGGTGCAGACGTCCTCCGCGCGAATGTCGCCGCGCACCGCGACCGCTTTGCGCCCAGCCTCTTCGATGAGCTGCACGGTGCCGGCGGCGTCGTCTTCTTCGCTGAGGTAGGAGACGAGCACGTCGGCGCCTTCGCGCGCGAACGCCAGCGCGATCGCGCGACCGATACCGGAATCACCGCCGGTGATGATCGCCTTGCGCCCGGCCAGGCGGGCGCTGCCGCGATACGTCTGCTCGCCGTGGTCGGGCCGCGGCTGCATCTGCTCCGTGCTGCCCGGATGCGGCTGCGGCTGATCGCTGAACTCGGGCTTCGGATATGCTTCGCGCGGATCGCGCAGCGTGTACTGGTCGATTGCCATGATGATGCTCTCCCGACGTCGTGCCGACTTGTGCCAATCCGGTAGATGGACCAAACGCGACACGTCGGCTCCCTGCACGCACTGCGGACGAGCTCATTCCAGGGACTCGCGGTGACCGATGACGAGGCGGGCGACCAGGATCAGCACGAGGATGTCGCGGTGCGTCTCGTCGAGCTCGTAGTCGGTCATCGTCTCGTCGATCAGGGCGAACGAGCCGAACAGCACGATGGCCAGCGCGAATGCGGGCTCGGCGCGGTCGCGGGCGAAGGCGACCGCGATCGCGGTTTCCACGGCTGCGACGCCGGCCAGAAGCACGCCGAGCGCCTCCCGCGGCAGCCGTGCGGGGGCGAGCAGCTTCTCGATCGCGCCGAAGTTCTTGGAGCCGAAGCGCCGGGCGCCCGGGACGAGGCCGAACTCCGCGCACAGGTCGCACAGGTTCTTGAACGCGGCGAGCCCGTGCCAGGCTGAGAGCACGGTCAGGAGACTGCGGTGTACGGACAGCATGCCGCTCGTCTTCCCAGGAAGGGACACGAAGCCGGTGCGGGGATGAAGCGAAAGCCCGTGACCGCATTACCGACGATCTCCGCCTCGGCGATCGGCGTGGCGCCGATCCGCTACGCCGACCACACGCTCCCCAACGGCCTGCGCGCCATCCTCGTCGCGGACCGGCGCGTCCCGTCGGTCGCGATCAACGTCGCGTACCGGGTCGGCGGCAAGGACGATCCGCCGGGCCGCTCGGGCTTCGCGCATTTGTTCGAGCACTTGATGTTCAAAGGGACGTCGCGCACGGCGCCCGAGACGATGGACCGGCTCACCGAGGACGTCGGCGGCTACAACAACGCGTTCACGTCCGAGGACATCACCAACTACTACGAGGTCGTTCCGTCGAACCACCTTGAGCGGCTGTTGTGGGCGGAAGCCGACCGGCTCGCATCGCTCACGGTGAACGAAGCGAACTTCGCGACCGAGCGCGACGTCGTGATCGGCGAGTACGACCAGCGCGTGCTCGCGGAGCCGTACGGCATGCTCGACGAGCTCGTGAACCGCGAAGCGTACGCCGTGCACCCGTACCGGCGCGGCGTGATCGGCAGCCCAGCCGAATTGAACGCCGCGTCGCTCGACGACGTGGTGGCGTTCCACGCGACGTACTACCGCCCCGACAACGCGGTGCTGGTCGTCGCGGGCGATCTCGACCCGGACGAGACGATGGCGATGATCGAGCGCTGGTTCGGCCCGATCCCGACGCCGTCGGGCGCGATTCCGCGCGTGCATGCCATCGAGCCGCCGCAGACGGCGGAGCGCACGTACGAGTACCGCGCGGCGAACGTGCCGCTCGCGGCGGCGGAAGAGGCGTACCATATTCCGGAGGCGGCGCATCCCGACGCGGCCGCGCTCGACGTGCTCGAGACGCTGCTCGGCTCGGGACGGAGCTCGCGCTTCTACACTTCGCTCGTGTACGACAAGCAGGTCGCGACGAACGCGTACGCGGCGGCCGATCTGCGCGAGCAGCCCGGGCTGTTCGGCGTGCGCGTGACGTGCGCGCGCGGCGTCGCGCTCGCCGATGCGCGCGCGGCGCTCGAGCAAGAGCTGGAGCGCGTGCGCACCGAGCCGCCGGACGAGCTGGAGATGGAGCGCGTGCGCACGCAGATCGCGAGCAGCGTCGTGCGCTCGCGCCAGACGCACAGCGGCGTCGCGCTCGAGCTCGTGCGCGCGATCACCGAGCGCGGCGACCCCGAGCTCGTGAACGGCGATCTCACGCGCTATCTCGCGGTGACGGGCGACGACGTGATGCGCGTCGCGCGCACGTACCTGCGCCCCGAGAACCGCACCGCCGTCGAGTACTTGCCGGCCCTTCCACAAGCTCAGGACGAGCAATGAACGGCGGCTCGTCGACGATTCCGGTCGCCGGCCCGCCGCGCGACGCCACGCTGCCCGCGCCGGTCGAGCGCGTGCTCGACAACGGCCTGCGCGTCGTCGCGTTCTCGCTGCGCAACCTCCCGCTCGTCGCGGCGCAGCTCGTCGTCGGCTGCGGCGGCGCGGCCGAGCGCGAGGACGAAGCGGGGCTCGCCGCGCTGGTCGCCGCGCTGCTCACCCAAGGAACGACGACGCACGGCGCGATGGAGATCGCCGCGGCGACCGACGCGCTCGGCGCGCGCCTCGTCGCGGCGTCGGGCTACGACGCGTCGATCGTCAGCGCCAGCGCGACGACGCCGGCGTTTCCGCAAGTGTTCGCATTGCTCGAGGACGTCGTGCGCCGGCCCGCGTTCGCGCCGCACGAGGTCGACCGCGTGCGCACGAAGTCGATCTCCGACCTCGCGCTGACGTACGCGAGCCCCACGGCGCTCGCGCGCAACGTCGCGCATCGCGTCGCGTACGGCGGCGCGCCGTACGGGCACCCGCTCGCAGGCACGGCGCAGACGCTCGCGGCGCTCACGCGCGAGCGCGTCGCGTGGTTCCACGAGCGCTTCTACCGGCCCGACGACGCGGCGCTCGTGATCGGCGGCGACCTCGAGATCGACGAAGCGTTCGCGCTCGCGCAGCGCGTGCTCGGATCGTGGCGCGCGCCGGCGGCTTCGATCGGCGAGCGCCCGCACGGCGAGATCCCGCCGCCGCGCTCGCGCGTCGTGATCGTCGATAAGCCGGACGCGGGACGCACCGCGCTGCTCGCCGGCCGCGTCACGATCGAGCGCCGCTCGCCCGACTATTATCCCGCGACGGTCGCGACCGCGGTGCTCTCCGGCTACAGCGGCCGCCTCAACCAGGAGATTCGCGTCAAACGCGGGCTGTCGTACGGCGCCGGCGTGTCGCTCGCGGCGCGGCGCCAGCGCGGAACGTTCTTCAGCACGACGCTCGTCGACCACACGCGCGCCGCCGAGGCGACCGCCGTGACGCTCGCGACGATCCGTTCGCTCGCGGAAAGCCCGGCGAGCGACGACGATCTCGTCACGCGCAAAGCCACCGTGACCGGCGCGTTCTTCCGCGCGATCGAGACGATCGACGGCATCGCCGGCGCGCTGGCCGAGCACGTGCTGTACGACGTTCCGCTCGCGGAGGTGGGCGACTACACGCACCGCGTGCTGGACGTCGACGCGCAAGCCGTGCGCGCGTTCGCGGCGGACGGCCTCGTGCCCGACAACTTCGTCGTGCTGGTCGGCGACGCGTCGAAGTTTGCGGACGAGGTGAAGCGGGCGCACGACGACGTGCGAGTCATTCCGCACGACCGGCTCGATCTCGGCTCGCCTACGCTCGGCGGCTGAACGGCGCGCGCGTGTCGTTCTTTCCCGACCGCACCTCGCCCGTCGCGCTGCACCGGCAGCTCGCGACGCATCTGCGCGACGCGGTTCTCGCCGGTGAGCTCGCCGGCGGAACCCGCCTGCACGCATCGCGCGCGCTCGCCGAGCAGCTCGGCGTGTCGCGCAATACCGTCACGCAGGCGATCGACGAGCTGGTCGCGGAGGGCTATCTCGAGACGCGCGTCGGCGCCGGAACGTACGTCGCAAGCGGGCTGACGCTGCGCGCGCGCGGCAGGAGCGCGCCGGAACCGGTCGTGGCGCGCGTGTCGGTGCGCGCGCGGCGTTTCGCGCCGCACCTGCACGATCCGGACGGCGGCACCGAGCCCGCGCTGTTCCGCCCCGGCGTCCCGGATCTCACGCTGTTCCCCGACGCGGTGTGGCGGCGCGTCGCGAACCGCTGGCTCGACAGCGCGGACACCCGCGGCTACGGCGACCCGCGCGGCTACCGGCCGCTGCGCGAGGCGATCGCGACGCATGTGCGCCAAACGCGCGGCGTGACGCTCGGCGCCGGCAACGTGATCGTGATCGAAGGCACACGCGCCGCGCTCGCGCTGATCGCCGACGTGCTGCTCGATCCCGGCGACACGATCGCCGTGGAAGATCCCGGCTACGCGGCGATGCACGACGCAGCAGCCGCGGCCGGCGCGATCAGCGTCGCGGTTCCCCTGGATGATGAAGGCTTCGACGTCGCGCGCGCGCCGTCGCACGCGCGCGTTGCGTACGTCACGCCGTCGCACCAGTATCCGACCGGCGTCGTGATGGGGCTCCGCCGCCGGCTCGACCTGCTCGACTGGGCGCGTGCCGCCGGCGCGTACGTGGTCGAGGACGATTACGACGCGGAGTTCCGCTACGACGGCCCGCCGCTGCCCGCGCTGCAAGGGCTCGATTCGGCGCGCGTGCTGTACGTCGGCACGTTCAGCAAGACGCTTGCACCGGGGCTGCGCGTCGGCTGGATCGTCGTTCCCGACGCGCTCGCCGATGCGTTCGGCGC
>JAQBPK010000073.1 GCA_028287565.1 Vulcanimicrobiota bacterium | reverse complement strand
GTATGTTTCTGTGGCACTTTCCTTCGAGTCGCCCCGACAGGACGTTATCCTGCACCCTGCCCGATGGAGCCCGGACGTTCCTCGGCGCTCGCGCGCCGCGACGGCCCGGCGTCCTCCGCGGTCGGTTGGTGGAGGATAGGAGACTCGAACTCCTGACCCCCTGCATGCCATGCAGGTGCTCTACCAACTGAGCTAATCCCCCGGCCGACCGACGTGCATTCACGACCCTCGGGGCGCGGTCCTGGTGCTGCGGAAGCGGTCACAATTGTCAAAAATCGTAAGGTGTGTGACTCGCTTCAATGTTAAGACCCCTATTTCTGGGGTATCGGGACGTTAGGCCTAAGTCTAAGGACTGGGCACTCACGTGCCGCCGGTGGGCGGGCGAGCGGCACGACGATCACTCGACGCCGGGACCGACGCGGATGCAAGTCGGTGCCTAAGGGTCTTCACGGATGAAGCATTTGCCGACGACTACGACGGACGTCTTCCGTCCGCTGCCACCGTTCGACCGGCCCTCGCCGATGCCGCGGTCGCCCAAGACGGGGCGCACGAAGGCACTCTTCGCCGCCTTCGCGCTGGTCGTCGCGGCCGGTTGCGCCGCCTCCGGCGGTGGCTCCCACGTCCCCGCCACGCGCGGCGGGCAGAACATCGCACGGGCGCTGCCCGCGGTTTCCCCGACGCCCGCTCCCGCCGAGCTGGCGAAGTGCGACAGCAACGGGAAGAAAGCCGGCTGCAACGTCAAGAAAAACCCGAACGCCGGCGTATCCCAAACGCCGGCGAGCGGCCTCACGGCGGCGGACCTTCGCAGCGCATACGGCCTGCCCGCGGTGTCCGGCGGGACCCCGAACGGTCCGGTCATCGCGATCGTCGACGCGTTCGAAAACAAGAATGCCGAGTCCGACCTAGGCGTCTATCGCGCGCAGTTCGGGTTGCCCGCCTGCACGACGAAGAACGGCTGCTTCAAGAAAGTGATGATGGAAGGGTCGAAATCGGATTCGGGCGGCGACGACAAGAACGACGGCGGCGTAAGCCTGACCACTTGGTCGGACGAGATCGCGCTCGACCTCGCGATGGCGTCCGCGGCGTGTCCGAACTGCCGGCTGCTGCTGGTGGAAGCGGGCGGTCAGGACCTCGACAGCCTAGCAGACGCGGTCAACACCGCGGCGTCGTACCACCCCGCATCGATCAGCAACAGCTGGGGCGTGAGCGAAGGCGGCGGCAACGCTCCGAATATCGATCCCGATGCTCAGGCGGCTTTCAATCACCCCGGCATCGCGATCACCGCGAGCGCCGGTGACTACGGGCAGGTCCAGTTCCCGGCATCGTCGCCCTACGTCACGGCGGTCGGCGGCACGACGCTCACCCGCGATGCAACGACGGCGCGCGGCTGGAGCGAGACCGCATGGGTGCAGAGCGGGTTCGGCTGCAGCATCATGTTCCCGGTGCCTGCGTGGCAGACGAGCTCCGCTTGCACGACGGGCCGGTCCGTGGCCGACGTATCGATGATCGCCGACTACAACCCGGGCGTCGCAGTCTACAGCAAAGCCGAGGGCGGCTGGGTC
Organism: Vulcanimicrobiota bacterium; assembly: GCA_028287565.1. GTDB lineage: Bacteria > Vulcanimicrobiota > Vulcanimicrobiia > Vulcanimicrobiales > Vulcanimicrobiaceae > Vulcanimicrobium. The sequence goes on along the minus strand of JAQBPK010000073.1, from coordinate 2,695 downwards.
GTGCTCGGCGGGACGAGCGTCGGAGCGCCGTTCGTAGCCGGCCTGTATGCAGCGGCCAACGATTACGGCGCGGCAACGGTGGGTGCGCCGAAGCTCTACGCCAACAGCGCGGCGCTCAACGCGGTGACGGGACCGGCGGGCGCATCGTTCGGAAGCCCCAACGGGCTGGGCGCCTTCTAGGCGACTCCATCCCACACTTCAGGCCGGGCCTTCACCAGACGGTGGGGCCCGGCCGATCACTTTCGAGGTTGGCGTGAACCGTTCCAGGGCGAGGTCCGGTGAACCGAAGATCGCAGACGATGCGAGGACGCGAACGTTCTCGCGCGATCGTCTGTACGCGCGGCTCGACGCCGCCCGCATCGCCCCCGTCACGCTCGTCGTCGCGGACGAGGGCCTCGGCAAGAGCACGCTGATCCGCGACTATCTCGCCGTGCGCGCGATCCCCCACGCGTGCTTCGCGGCGACTCCCGACCATGCCGCGCCCGGCGAGCTCTTGCGCGGTCTCGCGGCGGCGCTGGGTGCCGCGAACCCCGCGATGGCGCGCTCCGCCGGCAACGCGGCGCTGCAGCTCGAACGCGCCGACGGTGAAGCAGCCGCGCTGGCATGGGCGCGCGAGCACCTCGGCGGGCTCTCCACGACGATCGTTCTTGACGAGCTGCACCACGTGCTCGCCGAACCGCGCTGCGCCTCATTTCTCAGCGCGCTGGTCGAAGCGACGCTGCCGCGAATCCGCTGGATCGTCGCCGTTCGCGACGCAACGTCGCTTCCGGTTCCCCGCTGGCTCGCATCCGGGTTCGCGGATCTCCCGATCGAATCGGGCGAGCTGCGCGTGTATCCCGACGAGATCCGCGCGGCGTTCGAGCGCGCCGGATTTCCGCTGTCGGCGACCGCCGCGCAGGCGCTGTACGAACGCACCGGCGGTTGGGCGCTCGGCCTGAGCGTCGCGCTCGCGACCGGCGACCTGTCCGTTCCTTCAGCGCGCGGCCCGATTTATGACGGCCTCGTCGATGCTGCCTTCGACCGCTTCTCGGGCGAGGACCAAGACCGTGTCTGCGAACTGGCCGCCGTGGGCCGCTTCGATGCGAGCATCGTCGCCGCGCTCGAATGCGAGCCGGCGCTGATCGAACGGTTGCGCGCGTGCCGGCTCGTTTTCACCACCCAAGACGAATGGCACGCGTTCTACGAGCCGTGCCGCGCGCGCGTGCAGAACCGGCTCGACCGTTTCGGCGAAGAACGCCGCAGCGTGATCTTCGATCGAGCTGCCGGAGCGCTCGAGCGTGCCGGACGCTGGCGCGACGCGCTCGCGCTGCGCGTGCGCTCCGCCGACGAAGAGTGCATCGCCGCGGCGCTCGACCGGCGCGGGTTCAGCGCACTCGATCACGGCGAGGTCTCGTCCGTGGGCCAGGCGCTCAAATCGCTTTGCGATGAGACGCTCGCGCGGCATCCGGTCGCGCTGGCGCTCAACGCCGCGCTCGCATCGCTGGAGGAAAGCTTCGACGTCTCCGAAGCGTGGTTCCGCATGGCGATCGATTCGGCGCGCGACGACCAGCGGCGCGAGATCGTGCTGCGGTACGGCATGGATCTCGTGCGCCGCGGCCGCCACGACGTCGTCGAGCTGCTCGAGGCGGAAGCCGCGCGCGGCGAGACGCGCGCGAACCCGGATGCCGACGCCGCGCTGTGGGCGCTGCTCGGAACCGCGTACGTCGAGGCGCATCGCCTGGACCGCGCGCGCGAGGCCGCGCGCCGCGCGCTGGCGCGTCTTCCCGGCGTCGAGGACGACGGCGTGCGCGCCCGCGTGCTGCACCAGGCGTCGTACGTCGCGCTCAACGACGGCGATCCCGGTTTGGCGAAATCGCTCGCCGAGCGCGCGCTCACCCGCGCCGACGCGTCGTTTTTATACGACCTGGCCGCGCGCGCGCTCAGCGTGCTCTTCAACGTCGCGATGCTGCAGGACGACGACGTGAGCAGCGCGCGCGAGGCGCTGATGCGGCTGGAAGAAGCGGGACGCAAAGCGGGCAGCGACGGGCTGCGGCTCTACGCGATCCTCAACGCGTATTCGATCGAGGTCGACGCGGGAGACACCGTCGCGCTCGAGCGGCTCGACCGCAAGCTCGAAGAGATGCAGGTGCTGCTGACGCCGACGGTCAGCGAGGCGCTGCTGCCCGCGCAGGCGCTGTGCGCGGCGTGGGACGGGCGCTTCTCGCACGCCTACGATCTGCTCGCCGTGAGCGCAGAGAAGCTGTTCGACGAAGACCGTACGGCGTACCGGTGGGCCGAGATCGCCGTGTACGCGGCAGCGGCCGGGATGACGGCGCATGCGCGCGCCGCGATCGAATCGTCGCACGCGCTGCTCCGCATGCTAGAGCGTGAGAAGCCGCTCGCCGTGCGCACCGCCGCCTATCTGGCACTGGCGGAGACGCTGCTCCGCAACGACGCGGCCGCGCGCGAGGCGATCGCCGAAGCGCACGTTGCCGCCGCCTGCGCCAACTCCGCTCGCAGCTTGGTGCTGGTCGAGGCCGTCGCGGCATTCTACGACTGCGGAACCGGCGGCGCGGATGCGTTCCTCGCGCTCGGCGAAGCGCTCGACGCGCTCGACCGCTGCGACCTGCGCGGCGTCGCGCGTTTCATCGGCAGATTGCCCGTCCCGGACGCGGGCGCGCAGCGCGCCGCGAACCGCGCACGCCGCCGCCGCCGC
>JAQBPK010000007.1 GCA_028287565.1 Vulcanimicrobiota bacterium | reverse complement strand
CTACGAGATTCGACCAGCCGGCTCGGAGTTCCGGGAACGCTCGAACATCGCGCGCAGCCGCGCCTTCGCGGCGGGCGGCGCGAACGACGCGTCGATGGCGTTGCGCGCGAACCGCACGAGCGCGTCCTCGCCGAACGTCTCGGCCACGAAGCGGTACTCGTCGAGGAGCGTCGTGCCGAACAGCGCCGGATCGTCGGCGTCGATGGTGACCACGCAGCCCGCCGCGTCGAGCGCGCCGAGCGGGTGGGCGGCGTTCGCGGGGGCCGCGCCGGTGAGACGGTTGGAGGTCGGGCAAATCTCGAGCGGGATGCGGCGCTCGGCGAGCATCGCCACGACGCCGGGGTCTTCGATCGCGCGCACGCCGTGGCCGATCCGCTCGGCGCCGAGCACCTCGATGGCCGCGCGCACGCTCTCGGGCCCCGCGGCCTCGCCGGCGTGGACGACTCCGTGCAGCCCGCCGTCGCGCGCGATCGCGTAGGCGCGCTCGTACTGCTCGGGCGGGTAGTTGGCCTCGTCGCCGCCCAGGCCGATCCCGATGACGCCCAGATCGCGCAATCCGACGGCCTCGCGGGCGGACGCCTCGGCGCGCTCGGGGCCGAAGTTGCGGGTCACGTCGGCGATCAAGGCGACCTCGATGCCGAGCGGAGCGCCGGTCTCGTCGAGCGCGCGGCGGATCGCCTCGACGGTCGCCCGGACGTCGAGCTCGCAATGGAAGAACGTCCAGACCGACGGTGAGACGAAGATCTCGGCGTACGCGACGCCCTGCGCCGCGGCGTCGGCGGCGTAGTCGCGCGCGACCCGCGCGAAGTCCTCGGGCGCGCGCAGCGTCTGGGTGACCTTCGCGAAGAGCAGCAAGAACTCGCCGAACGTGTCGAACGCATAGGTCCGCGCCGGATCGGCGCGCTCGCCGAGCTCGAGGCCGTACTTGGCGGCCAGCGCGCGGAAGGTCTCGGCACGCACCGTCCCCTCGAGGTGGCAGTGGAGCTGGACTTTCGGAAGCGCCGCGAGATCGAGACCTTGCACCTTGACGGCCGTTCGACGCCCGTGCTACTGTAACCGTCGCCCACCGCGGGGTGGAGCAGTCCGGTAGCTCGTCGGGCTCATAACCCGAAGGTCACAGGTTCAAATCCTGTCCCCGCAACCACGTCCAGGTCCGGAAAGCACACGCTTTCCGGACCTGTTTCTTTCGCGCGCCTACTTATTGGCCCACTTTCTCGGCTGCTGACGTCCGCACCACCGCATGATCATGATGCTGGATTCGCGCTCATATCGTCAGGTAATAGGATTTCGCCCTCGACGAGGTTCGCGTACCGAGTTTACCCTTTGACCAGCAAGTCGAGCGTCGGAGTATAATACGACTCCTCGGCACTCCATGAGAAATATGACTCGTTGCCGACTGCAGAAGTCGCTGCCATTTGCGGGATTGCGAAGTCCAATCCACGCCGGATCGTTCTTCTGCTTCGCGACGATGCGCCGCGAGCCGATGCACTGCGCGTACAACGAATGGTCCGAACCACTGCGCAGCGAAGCGCGCCGGTGTGGATCTCGGCATCGGCGGGAAGCGCGCGATCGTGTGCGCGGCGAGTCAAGGTCTTGGACGCGGCTGCGCCGAGGCTTTGGCGCGCGAGGGCGTGCAAGTCACGATTGCGGCACGCACCCGCGATACGCTGGAAGCCGCCGCACGCGAAATCGCAGCGGAAACCCACACTCCCGTGATGTCCATCGTCGCGGACGTCACGACTCCCCGCGGTCGCGCTGCGGCGCTCGAAGCGTGCCCCGAGCCGGACATTCTGATCAACAACGGAGGCGGAGAGCCGCCCGGCGACTTCCACGACTGGACGCCCGAGGATTGGCTGCGTGCGGTCAACGCGAGCATGATCGCTCCGATCGAGATGATCAAGGCGACGATCGACGGAATGACGGCGCGGCGTTTCGGCCGCATCGTCAACATCACGTCGAGTGCCGTAAAGGCCCCGCTCAAGAATCTCGGCCTCTCGAATGCGGGGCGCAGCGGTCTCACGGGTTTCGTTGCGGGTCTCGCGCGTGAGGTCGCACCACACGGCGTCACGATCAACAATGTGTTGCCGGGGGCATTCGACACCGGCCGCCTGCAAGTCGTGCTAGGGTATGCTGCGGAGCAAGCCGGTCGCACCTTCGAGGAGCAGCTCGCGCTTCGCACCGAAGCGATTCCCGCGCGCCGCATCGGAACGGTTGCCGAGTTCGGAGCGCTTTGCGCTTACCTGTGCAGCATGCACGCCGGCTACATAACCGGGCAGAACGTCCTCATCGACGGCGGCGCATATCCCGGAACCTTTTGACGGGTTCGCGTTCTCCGGAAACATTTTGGGTGCGCGTGTTCCTCCTTAGGATAGGTCTCCGAATCGAAAGAGGAGGTTTATGGCACGCTGGGCGCCGCCGGCAATCGTTTCCGCTGCCCTGACGGGCGACGAAGTTGCCGCAGAGCAGCTCGTCGCCGCCGTCTGGCCGGGCTGCTTTCGTCTGGCCGCGACGGTTATCGGCGATGCGAGTCTTGCGCAGGATGCGGCGCAAGAAGCCTGCGTGATCGTTCATCGCAAGGTACGCAGCGTTCGCAGCGCCGGCGCTTTCGATACCTGGCTGTACCGCATCGTCATGCGCGAAGCGGCGCGCGTTCGGCGCCGGCACCACGATACCGGTCAATCCACGTTCGAGCGTTTCTCCGGAAGTGACGAGACGACCGCGATGGACGTGTGGCGCGCGTTGGGTTCGTTGACGCCTGAACTTCGCGACGTCATCGTGCTCTTCTACTTCGACGATCTCAAGAGCGACGAGATCGCCGGGATCTTGCGCATCGCGCACGCGACGGTTCGCACCAGGCTCGCGCGAGCGCGGGAGCGTTTGCGCGGCCTGCTCGGCGATTATCGCGACGAGCCACTACCGGCGCCCCTGGAGATGAAGCAACATGGATTCTGATTTTTCGACGATGGGGCGCTCCGCGCGCGAGCTGATTCCCGTTCCGGCCCTGCCATTGGAGTCGATTCGCAGCCGTTCGCATCGCGTGCGCGCTCGCGGCCGCATGCGGGCGTTCGTTGCGTTCGCCGCGGTGTCGCTTTGCGCGCTGGGCGCGGTCGGCGGCGTCGGTGCGAAGATCTACCACGGCGCGCAGGTGTGGCTCTCCGGCGGCCAGGTGACCTCAATGGTCGACTCCGGCATCCTCATGCGCCAGCCGACGGCCGCAGAGTTGCGCAACGTAATCGCGCGAGCGACTTTTCCGGTTGTCTTTCCCGTCGGCGTCCCCGCCGGCAGCCGCGTGTACATGGTCACCTTGGCTCCCGCCGACCATCCGAGCATGATAACCGTTTCGTATCAAAACGACCGGAGCGGCTTCAAAGCGTCGTTTGCGCTGCTCGACCCGGCCGTCGTCAACTCGGGCGATGCCGCGTTGCCGGGCGGCTCCGCCCCGCCGCTACGGGCAGCCTACCATTGGCGCGCCGGTGGCGAGACGGTGGCCGTGTTGAAGAACCTCATCTCGCTTCGTGACGCGAACCGGATCGAGGCTGCGATGGCCGAGGCTTCTCCAGCCGGCAGCCTCGCCGTGACCGAGGCGATGCTGCCGAAGATGACGGTGCTAGGCGCGACCGTTCGGCTCGCGATTGCCGAGCGGTATCGTTCTGCGAACGGGCGCAGCGTGCTCCTTGATCAGGCGTACCTTCGGACCATCCCACTTCTGGTCCAGCGCGGTCGGCCGCTCATCGATTCGAGAATCGCGTATATCACACAGATCGCGTACGCGCACGGCGACATCGCGAAGGGCGTCTCTCGGCAGCCGAAAGACATCGCCATATCCGCAGGGGGTGTGCGAGCCGTCGACGCGGTGCTGCGATCCACCGGCACAGCACATGACCGGGACTGCGGGTGCGAGATCCTCTTCAATCAGCCGAGCGCGAGCGTGTACTGGATCTGGAAGATCCCGTTTTCGGGGTCCGCTGGAGTGAGCAAATACTCCGTCGATGCGCGGACGTTCGCGGTGACGCCCGCTGCTACTGAGCCGGGCCGCAGTACGCAGTGATCGCGCCCGTGACGTCGGCTGCGACGGGAGTCGCCTGCGGGCGCGTGTAGGTCAGCCGCGTCACGCCCGGCGCGTCGTCGACGATCGCGCGATGCGACAGTTCGTCGGAATTGCAACGAGCGTCCGTTCCCGCGCGCACGACCGCACATACGTAAACCGCTGGCCGCCGCATGCGTGCCTATCTCGACCTGGCACTCAAGACAGGTGCGGCACCTAAGGGCTAGAATGCTCTGCCCCTCATTTAAAGCATCTCTTCATATGAAGAGGTCTACCGCTCGCTTGGGAGGGTCATCCGATGCGGAACACTGGAATGCGGCTTGCCACGATCGTGATCGCCATGATGGCGCTCGTGCCTGCGTGCGCTCGGTATACCGAGAAGACCAGCGTCGTGCCGTCGCGCGTGGCCTTACCGACCGCACTGTCCGTGTCTCCCGCATCCGTTCAGGCACCGCCGATGGCCCGAACCGCCGCCTTGCCGGCGTCGGCGATGATGGCCCTGCGTCCCCCCTATGCGATGACATCGGGCCGCACTGCCAAGAGCGCGATCGCGGCGCTAAATTGGGCGCAGCTTCCCGGCGGCGCGGTGTTCGTCGCAGCAAGCCCCAACGGATCGATCTGGGCGCTTTCGAACCAAGGCGGCGGTCCGGACCGCGCCATCTGGCACTACGTAGGCGGCGGCTGGATCAACATCCCGGGCGCTGCGACGCGCCTCGCGGTCGCGCCGGACGGCACGGCGTGGGCAGTGAACGCGGCAGGCGGCATCTATCGGCTGGACGGCGGGAGCTGGACGTCGATCGCAGGCGGCGCTACCGACATCTCGGTAGGCGCGGACGGTACCGCATATGCGATCTCCAATCAGCCCGGCAACCAGTACGGCCGCGGCATTTGGCACTACGTCAGCGGCACGTGGTCGCAATTGCCCGGCGCCGCGGTGCGCGTTTCCGCGTCGTGGGACAACGGCAGCTATCCCGGCAACATCGGCGCGGCCGGCGTCTGGGTGGCGAGCTCGCAGGGCGTCGTCTATTACTACAACCCCAATTCCGGGTTCACGCTCTTTTCGGGCGCCGCCGCCGAGCTGTCGGCGACGACGAACGGCGTCCTCTTCGCGCTCGGGCACGACGCCGGCCCCGACGGCAACTATCCGATCTATTACGCCAACCTGAGCACCGGAGGCTGGACCCGCGAGCCGGGCGCGGCCGTGAGCATCTCCACGAACACGGCGAACGTGTACGCGGCCGGCGCTGCGGGCGACATCTATGTCGCGCCGGTCGCTTCTCCCGGTCCCACGATTACTCCAACGCCGACGCCAACTCCGACCATGTCGCCCAGCCCGGGCAGCGGGTTCATGGACGCACCGCTGCATTGCTCCGACCCGAACTGCAACAAGCGGTGGGATCAGGGTCCGTACACGTCGTCGATCATGACGTCGGTCGTGGATCATTCGCTGCGCATGAACGCGAACGGGCTCTACCAGTACGGCACGCTGGCAACCGACGGATCGGGCGGGGGCGACGGCGTGGTACTGGCGTTCAACGGCGAGAAAGCAAACGGAACGCCGTTGTCGTCCGACCGCACCTGCATCGGAGGCACCATTCACCTCGCGCCGGCGCCCGGCGTGACGGACATGGTGATCCAAAACAGCGGGTGTCCAACGGGATATGCTTCGTACGACGAGCATCCCGGTTACGACTACCGAGCGGCTTTGAACACCCCGGTGTACGCCGCAGCGGACGGCGTCGTGATCAACAACACGCGAGACGGCGGAACGATGTGCGTCGCCACGAATATCAAGAGCTGCGCTACGTTCAACTACATCGGCATCGATCACGGCAACGGCTACATCTCGCAATACGGCCATCTTTCTAGCTTCACCGTAACGTCGGGCCGCGTCGTGCGGGGACAACAGATCGGTCTGAGCGGGAGCACGGGTGTGAGCGCTGCGCACCTGCACTTTGAAGTGATCAAACTGATGCCGGGGCTTCCGAACAACTACAACCCGTACAATTATGCGGTCGTCGATCCGTACGGCTGGGTGGGCGGTGGCACCGACCCGCTCGCGACGACGTTCGGCGTCCCGGCAATGAAACTTTGGAGGTGAGCCCCGAGAAGACTAATGCCTGCTATGCGTGCGCTGCTTCGCCGATCACGCCGAGCTCGCGGCCCACCTTCTCGAACGCCGCGAGCGCGCGGTCCAGCTCCTCGCGCGTGAGCGCGCTGGAGATCTGCACGCGCACGCGCGCCGTTCCTTCGGGGACGACCGGAAACCCGAAGCCCGTCACGAACACGCCTTCTTGCAACAGCCGGTCGCTCATCGCGATCGCGAACGCGGTGTCGCCGACGATGATGGGAACGATCGCGCTCGGCCCGTCGAGCGGTTTGAAGCCGAGCTTTTTCAAACCGTCGCGGAAGTAGCGCGTGTTCGCGCGCTGCGCTTCCACCAGCTGCGGTTGCGACGCCAGCAGCTCGATCGCTTTAAGCGCGCTGCACGCCACCGTCGCGGGCAGCGCGTTCGAGAACAACTGCGTGCGCGAGCGCTGCACGAGCGTGTCGACCAAGGCCTTCGACCCCGCGACGAAACCGCCGGCGCCGCCGCCCAGCGCTTTGCCCAGCGTCCCGGTGAGGATGTCGATCTTGCCTTCGAGCCCGAAGTGCTCGATCGTGCCGCGGCCGGTCTTGCCCATCACGCCGGTTCCGTGCGAGTCGTCGACGATCGTCACCGCGTCGTATCGTTCCGCGAGCGCGACGATCTCGGGCAGCTTCGCGACGGAGCCTTCCATCGAGAACACGCCGTCGGTGACGATGAACGGCGTCCCTTCGGCGGCACGCAGTTGCGCTTCCAGCTCCGCCATGTCGCCGTGCTTGTAGCGCGCGCGCTTCGCGCCCGAAAGCCGGCATGCGTCGATGATCGAGGCGTGGTTGAGCTCGTCGCTGATGATCGTGTTCCCTTTGGTGGCGATCGTCGGGATCACGCCTTCGTTCGCGGTCCAGCACGACACGTACGAGAGCGACGCTTCGAAGCCGAATACCGACGCGATCTCGTCCTCGAGCTCGCGATGGATGTCGAACGTGCCGCAGATGAAACGCACCGACGCCGTCCCCGCGCCGTATTTCTTGAGTCCCTCGATCCCCGCCGCGACCACTTCGGGATGGTTGGCCAGGCCGAGGTAGTTGTTCGACGAGAGGACGATCACGTCGCCCGCCTCCTCCATGTGCACCTCGGGCGCCATGGGTCCCGTGATGTGGCGCAGGCGCTTGTAGGTGCCGGCGGCGCGGAGGGCGTCGAGGTCGGCCTCGAGCCGGGACTGGAATGCAGCGTTCATGGGACTCCGTTGGGTGCGCTCGCGGCGCTTGCTTGCCGATGAGAACGAGGTGGACCAAACCTTCGGAACGGTGCAGTGCACGCTCCTGGACCGCCGGTCCAGCGTGCCGGTCCGTGGCGCGCGGGTCACGTGCATCTGGCGCGACGAGCGGGTGTCCGTGCTCCGCGCCGACGACCGTGGCGCTTTCCTCGCACAGCTTCCGCAAGGGGTCTACGATCTGGTGATCTCGGCGCGCGGCTACCTCTCCCTCTTCGTGCGCGGGATCGGCGTCCTGGGCGGCTACCACCAGACGCTCGTGCGCGGCCTCGTCCCGGGCGAGGGCCGTGCGCCCGAAGGCGAGCCGTCGACTGCGATCGCCGGTTACGTCTGTGACCGGATAGGCCGAACGGTACCCGACGTTGCGATCCACGTGAACGGCGAAAGCAATGCGGCCGCATACACGACGAGCACCGGCCGCAGCGGTGCATACGTACTACACGGGGTCGTGCCGGGAATGTACGATCTCGTGGCCCGAAGTGGTGACCGCACGCTCACGCACGAAGACGTCGCGATCGCGCACGTGAAGAATCTCGTCCGCCGCGATCTGCGCCTCGTGCAGCTGTAAGCCGCGACGCGTAAGCGCGTCGTAAGTGAGCGTAAGCGCTCGCTAAGAGCGCATGCTTAAGCTCGTCGCAAGCGCCTTACGAGTGACGCCCGTCATTCATGAAGAAAAATTGTGTCTTCCTCTTGACTTCCGCTCGCTCGTGCGGTTGTATACTTTACAGGCGGTGCACATTTCGACACTGCGCATCGTATCGTTTTCTGTCGGGATAACGGGTGTATCTTCGATGGCGATCATCAAGGTTTTTGTTCGGCAGCCGCTCACGCAAACGGGCGAGCGCGAAGCGCGGGTCATACAGGCCGCGCTCGACGGCATCGGCGGACTCGTGGGGGATCAGCGCTACGCGCTCGATTTCCTCACCGGCACCAAGGCGCACGACAACGGTTCGTTCCGTGACGCCTTCGCGAGCGAAGCCGGCGCGGCGTTCGCACCGCGGCGTTTTCGCGACACGCGCCTCGCGCTGCTCGCGCGCGCCGACGTCATGCTCGTCGTGCGCACCGGTTTGAGCGAAAGCGGCGCGTTCGAGATCGCGTACAACATCTTTGGCGGCCGGCGCATCCCGATCATGTTCGCGGTGTGGGACGAAGCGGAGATCAAGACGACGCTGCTGCGCGATCTCGACGATCTCGCGAAAGTGCGCTACGTGCGCTTCTCGGACCCCGCGACGGTCGCCGAAGAGTTCGCGCGCTTCGTGGACGAAGTCGTCGTTCCCGACATGACGATTCGCGGGCGCGACGTCGCGTCCGGCAACGAGCCGCGTGCGGCGACGACGTTCCGCGAAGCACGCCGCGCGGCGCGCGAGCTCGGCTTCCCGGTGACGGTGCGCCCGTGGTCGGCGATGCCGTCACAAGGCATCGTCGTCAGCGATCTCGGCATGCTCGCGCAACACGTCGAGCGCAACCACATCGCCATCACGCGGGAGATGCCGCTGCTCGTCGAGCGCGTCACTACGCTGCCCGTGCGCGTGAAACGGCCGCGCGTCGAGACGGGGACGTACGAGCCGGCGGCCCGCGACGTGGTCGCCGCCGCCGAAGCCCGCTCTGCATAAGGCTGCGTAAACCATACGAACGTACGTCTAGCGCGGAGATGCCGCGGCGCGCATACTGATCGAATGAACACGTCCGTTCGGTGTGCCGTGGCGTCCGCGTTGGCTCTGCTCCTATCGGCCTGCGCAGGCGGCGGGACGGCGGCCTTCTCGGGACCGGCGCCCGCGACGCCTGCTCCGACCACGACACCGTTCGTCCCGGACGCCACCGCGCGCGCGGCCGCCCAGGGCGCGCTGCTCGCGCAGCAGACCGCGATGCTGCTGCTCACGACGCCCGGGGGACCGTCGTATCTGAGCCGCCGCCGCGCTGCGACGGCGCGCGCACCCCGCGTCACCGTCGGCTGCACCGGCGGTTTCGCCGAACAGGACAGCTCCGCCGGCCCCGGCACGACGCACGCCGTCATCTCGCTTTATTTCGACGCGGCCTGCACGTCGCTGCGCCAGCGCGCGACGCTCGACCGCACGCTCTTGATCGACACCGGACAGACCACCGGGACGATCGACTCGTTCAATCCCACCGGCCAGGTGACCGTCTCGCAAGGGGTCGCCGAGGCCTGGGGCATCGTAACCGGGACGGTTCGCACCGTCCTCGACCGCGTGCCGGGTCCGACACCGACGAGCCCGGCCACGCTGCTCGGCCGAAGCGCGCTGTCGTGCCCGTTTGCAGCCACGAGCACGCAGTGCTCGGTCGCCGCCGTCACCGACGGACCGGCCTTTGAAACCGGCGTCGTGCTGACCGGCACGAGCCTCACGGGGGTCCCCATCATCGTTAGCACCGCCCTCACCGTGCCGTTCACCGGCTCGCTCTCCACCGGCGCGGTCGGTTCGATGACGATCGCGCAGCAGCCGCCACAGCCGCCCACGCTGACCGGCACGACGTCCGCCGTACCGTTCTCCGGCAGCCTGACGATCGCACCGGGTACGGACGGCCCGACGACGTTCTCGCTTGCGCTCGACACGGCGAGCATGCACGTCATGACAACGTTCGCGAACGGCACGACCACGGTCTCGGTCTCTGGCGGCATCACCGTCACGGTGAATCTCAACGGGGACGGAACGATCGCCTATCCGAACGGCACGTCCGGGACGGTTCTGGACTTCCGCATCGCGGGCTGACGCAGCTACAGCGTCAGAACGATCTTCGCCGCTTCCCCGGATTTCATCAGTCCGAACGCCTTGTCGAACTCCTCGAACCGCATCTCGTGCGTGATGATCGGCGTAAGGTCGACGCGGCCGCTCGTCACGAGCGCCTGCGTCTGGTACCACGTCTCGAACATGCGCCGCCCGTTGATGCCGAGGACGGTGAGGCCCTTGAAGATGATCCGCTCGGCGAGATTGATCTCCACCTCGTCGGACGGAATGCCGAGCAGCGCCGCGACGCCGCCGTTGCGCACCATCGCGAGACCGTTGTCGATCGCCTGGCCCGAACCGGACATCTCGAGCAGCACATCCACCCCGTCGCCGCCGGTGCGCCGCACGATCTCTTCGACGAGATCGGGCTGCGTCGCGGAGAACGTCGCGTCCGCGCCGACGCGCTTGGCGAGCTCGAGCTTCTGCGGGTTCACGTCGACCGCGTACACCGTCGCGGCGCCGGCCGCGCGCGCGACGGGGATCGCCATGAGCCCGATCGACCCGACGCCCGTGATGACAACGGACTTCACCGACACGCCCGCCGCCATCACGGTGTGCACCGCGTTGCCGAGCGGATCGAACACCGCCGCCCAGCTATCGGGAATCGACGGATCGAGCTTCCACACGTTCGATTCCGGCATGCGAATGTAATCCGCGAACGAGCCGTCCGTGTCGACGCCGATGATCTTCACGTGCTCGCAGATGTGCGCCTCACCGGTGCGGCACAGCCTGCAGATCCCGCACGCGATGTGCCCCTCCGCGGAGACGCGATCGCCGGCCTGCACCGCTTTCACCGCGTTCCCGACCGCCGCGACCTCGCCCATGAACTCGTGCCCGATCGTGAGCGGCGGCTTCACGCGCCGCTCCGCCCAGTGATCCCACGTGTAGATGTGCAGATCGGTGCCGCACAACCCGACGGCCTTCACGCGAATCAGCACGTCGTTCGGCCCGACGGACGGCACCGGAATGTGCTGCAGCGTGAAACCGGGCGCCGCGCTCGTCTTGCGCAGCGCGCGCATCGTGTCGGGGATTGCCGACGTCTGCGCCGGTCGCTCGCTTGCCGTGGAAACCATCGGCCCGACCCTTCTCCTCGAAAACCGCACCGCCCCGCGCGACCACGGCGTCCCGCAACAGGCGAGGCGCTTCTTGGTGCGGTAACGTCACCTCCATGCCCGTCACCTCGATCGCGTTCACCATGTATCCCGTCACGGACTTGCAGCGCGCCGTCGCGTTCTACCGAGACGTGCTCGGCCTGACGCCGGGGGCGCTCGTGACCGACTTTTGGGCGGAGTTCGACATCGCCGGCGGCACGTTCGGCGTCGGCAACTTCGAGCAAGTCGGCACGCCGGGCACCGCGCAGTCGCTCGCGATCGAAGTGGACGACATGGCCGCGTTCCGCGCCGCACTCAAAGAGCGCGGTCTCGAGTCGAACGAGCCGTTCGAGACGCAGATCTGCTTCATCTCCGGGGTGCGCGATCCCGACGGCAACCAAGTGTGGCTGCACCAGTCGAAAGCGCGCTAGCGGTCTAGTGCTGGTGCGCGTGCCCCTCCGCATGTGACGCCATGTCGTGCGAGGCGGCGCAGCCGTGGTCCATCGGGTTCTTCGCGCTCAACCACCACAGGTACAGCCCGAGCGCGCCGAACACCACGTTGAGCCAGAAGGTGTAGTTGAACGCGAACAGCGTCAGATCGTGGCGGATGTTCGGGTTCGGCTTGGGCACCATGTGCAGCGCGGAGAACGCACCGTCCATGACGATCGCCGACAGCACCATCGTCGTGAAGAACACGCCGAAGATATAGAGCATCATGCGCGCGCCGTAGTACTTGCGGTAGATGTCGAGCAGCGGCAGCACGATGAGGTCGGCGTACAAGAACGCAAGCACGCCGCCGAACGAGATCCCGCTCGCCCACAGGATCGCCGCCATCGGAACGTTCCCGATGGAGCACACGAACGTCAGGATCGCGATGACGGGCCCGACGATCGCGTTCCCGACGAGCTGCACGCCGGGCGCCGCACCGTTCAGGAACAGCGCCTTCCACGCACCATCGGGCACGAACGCCGCCAGCGCGCCGGCGATGAGGAACCCGCCGAGCAGATCCTTCCACAGCATCGAGAAGTCCATCGCGAAGTTCTGCGCGACGGCGACGCGCGTACCGGGATCGCGCAGCCGCTCCAGCACGCCGCGGCCCTCGGACTCCGTGGAACCGTGCTCGTGCCCGCCGGTCTGCTCGACATGCTGCCGCGCCTCCTCGACGAGCGCTTTCGGATACGTCAGCTTCACGAGCACCGTCATGATCGCGATCAGCACCAGCCCGCCGACCCACTCCGCAACGGTGAACTGCCACCCCATCAGCAGCCACAAGATCACGCCGAGCTCGAGCACGAGGTTGGTGGACGAGAACAAGAACGCAAGGCTCGGAATGAACGCCGCGCCTTTCTTGAACAAGGTCTTGCTCATCGCGGCCGACGCGTACGAACAGCTGGAGCTCACCGCGCCGAACCCCGTCGCGAGCGCGATCTCACGCACGCCGTCGCGCCCGAGCAGCTGCTGCATGCGCGCTTTGGAAACGACCGCCTGCACGAGTCCGGATAGCGTGAACCCGAGAATAAGGCTCCAGCCGACCTGCCAAGCCATCCCGGCGGCAAGCATGAGCGCTTCGCCGATCTTCGCGAGCAGCATCAGATCAGCTCGCGCTGGAAGTTCAGCGTCTCCATCAGCTCCGCGACGGCATCGCTGCCTTCACCGGCTTTCACCTGCTCGACGAAGCACGTCGCGACGTGGTTCTCGAGCATGATGCGCGCGACGCGGTCGAGGCTCGCACGCGCCGCGGAGATCTGCTTGAGAACCTGCATGCAGTAGACGTCCTCGTCCACCATCTTGATGATGCCGTCGGTCATGCCGCGCACGGTCTTGAGACGGTTCATCACGTCGGTCTTGCGCTCGGCCTTCAGGCCGCTGGTCTTCGGATGCTGGCGCTTCGCGGCCGCCGTTTCTTTCCTCATGGATAGCTCGAGATGTACCACGCCCCACCCCAGGTGTCCACCCCTGTCGTGCGAAAGACTGTATTGACAAACGCCGATACAGCTGCTAGTATCGATATATGTCAATGCAGCGCTGCTGTCCGCCGGCCGCGGTGGACACCACCGATCGCACCACCGACGCCGCGCTCTTCAAAGCCCTCGCCGACCCGCACCGCCTCACGATGCTCGCCACTCTGGCGCGCGCGGACGACGAAGTCTGCGTGTGCGACTTCACCGGCGCGCTGCCGCTCGGGCAGCCCACCGTCTCGCACCACCTCAAGATCCTGCGCGAAGCCGGCCTCGTAACGTGCGAACGCCGTGGCACCTGGGTGTACTACCGCATCGCCGCAGACGCACGCGAACGGATCGACTCAACGCTGCGCTTTCTCATCCCGCAAAAGGCCCTCGCATGAAGATGCACCTCAACCTGGCGACGCGCGATCTTGACGCAAGCGTCGCATTCTACTCCACGCTGCTCGGCGCACAACCCGCAAAGAAACTCGCCGACTACGCGCTGTTCATCACCGAACATCCCGGCCTGGAGCTCGCGCTCGACCTCGACGCCGGCGCACAGCCCGGACACGGCCAGCACTTCGGCATCGTCATGGAAACCGTGGAAGCCGTCGACGCACAGATCGCACGCCTGCAAACCGGCGGTTACACGGTGGACGTCGAGCGCGAAGAGACGTGCTGCTACGCCAACCAAACGAAGGTCTGGGCAAGCGATCCGGAAGGCCGCCGCTGGGAAACGTACGTCGTGCACGAAGAAACTGAAGCACGCGACGACGAAGACACGACGTGCTGCCGCACGGAAGCGGCCACGGCCTCCGGCGCCACCTGCTGCGCATAGCACGATGTTCGGCGAGCTGGTCATGCGCGTGCGCATGTTCCTCGGCCACGTGCCGAACGTGGAGTGGTTGCACGCGAGACTGAGCCGTGCCGTAGCGCTCGACCGAGCCAAAGCGCACATCGCGATCGCGGAGCTCGAACGCTGTTTGCTGCTGCGCCGCAAGGGCGTGCTCGAACGCTGCTTCGGCCGCCTGCGCCGATGAAATCGCGAGCCGTCGTCGCGGAGCTGGTGGGCACGGCGTTCCTCCTCGCCGCCGTCGTCGGATCGGGCATCATGGCGGAACGCCTCTGCGGCGGCAACGTCGGTCTGGCACTCCTGGCAAACGCCGTCGCGACGGGCGGCGCGCTCATCGCGCTGATCCTCGCGTTCGGCCCGGTCTCAGGAGCGCATTTCAATCCGGCAGTAACGCTCGCGGACGCATGGCAAGGCGGAATCGCTCGCTCCGCGATCGTCCCGTACGTCACCGCGCAAGTTGCCGGCGCGCTGGTCGGTACCGCGCTCGCGAACGGCATGTTCGGCCTGCCGCTCTTCTTCCCGTCGCATCACGCGCGCGCCGGCTCGGCACTGCTCGTCAGCGAGTTCGTGGCAACGTTCGGGCTCTTAACGGCCATCTGGGGCTGCGTGCGCTCGCGCTCGTCCGCAACACCGTACGCGGTCGCAGCGTACATCGTGGCCGCATACTGGTTCACACCGTCCACATCGTTCGCAAATCCAGCCGTTACGATCGCGCGCTCGCTCACCGATACGTTCGCAGGAATCCGCCCCAACGACGCACCCGGCTTCATCGCCGCGCAGCTAGCCGGCGCGTTCGCCGCAACGGCGCTGTTCGCATGGCTCTCACCGATCTCAAAGAGAACCGCGGAAGCCGTCATCATACCGCACGCGGAGACCGCCGCATGAGCGCGCCGAAGACCGTCCTGTTCGTGTGCATCCACAACAGCGCACGCAGCCAAATGGCGGAGGCGTTCGTAAACGCGCGGCACGGCAAGCACGTGCGCGCATACAGCGCGGGCCTGGAGGCGGGCTCGCTCAATCCGGTCGTGGTCACGGCGATGGCCGAGCTCGGAATCGATCTCGGCGCCAACCGCTCGAAGTCCGTGAACGACCCGGACATTCGCTCGCGTGACTACGACTACGTCGTAACGGTGTGCGACGAAGCGAGCGCCGAAGCGTGCCCGATCTACCCGACCAACGGCGAACGGCTCCACTGGTCGTTCGCAGACCCGTCCGCGTTCACCGGAACACCGGACGAACGCCTCGCCCGAACGCGCGAAGTGCGCGACGCAATCGCAAGCCGGCTCGAAGCATGGCGGGCGTCGCTCCCTGCGCTTTAGCGGCTTTCGTCCCGCGCGGCTGCGATTGGCCTACATCTTCATGGTCGCGTGCGCGCCGTGGTCGCCGACCTGCGCCTTGAACCACGCGTGAAGCGCCGACACGAGCGCGGGATCGCGCGTCGCGTAGCTGATCGACGCGCCGTTCGGAACGTCCGCATACCGGATCGCGATGCGCTTCGCGCCCGCGTGCAGCGCTCGCAACCCGGGCATCGCCCCACCGTGGATCGACGCGGGATCGCCGAAATCCCCGTGCGCGAATGCGGACGCCTCCTTGCGCAAATGCGAACGCACCAAGGACACTTGCTTGCGGTCACCGTCGTGGACGGTCACGGTCTGCACGCCACCGCCCGGCGTCGGCACGAACCGGTGCATGGTTGCATCCATGCTGAACGGCATGACGCGCTCGCTATTGCGCTCGACCTGCACCTTACGGCGATCGTCCGCGGCACTCACCGGCGACCAAAACACGGTCAGAAACGCCGCAGCAAGCACCGCTTTGGCAGCATCAATCTTCACGAGCAACCTCCAAAAGAAGCGCGAGCGATTCCACGACGGCCTCGCGGCGCGCGGCTGGAATGGCGCCGAAGAGCCGGTCGAACTTCGCACGACGAGACTCGGCGATGTTCGCGTTCGCGCTCATGCCGCGCCGGGTGAGATGCAGCCGCACGCACCGCGCATCCCGCTCGTCGCGCAAGCGCCGGATCCACCCACGCCGCTCGAGCAGCCCGGCCAGTCGCGAAACGGTGCTCTTCTCCAGCCGCAGCCGCGCCGCCAGACCGTTCTGCGTCATGCCTGGCTCGCGAGCGATCTCCAGCAGCGCGTGAGCCTCGCCGATCGAAACGGGCTGCCCGCATGGCGTCTCATCCGGCTTGTGAAGCCCGAGCGAGCGCACGAGCTGCACCATGTGCTCCTGAAAAGCGGCCCCCGCGTCCTCGCGAGGCCTCGAATCCCGTGCGGTCGCCACGATGGTTCGATCATACAACTAAATGGTTCGACAGAGCAACTATCCCGCGAAAAAACCGAGACGCCTCCGCTCGTTCGAACGGCGTTCGCTCGTCGGCGGATCCCGGTTTTTGCTATCCGATCCGAAGCGCGCGCATGCGGTCGACGAACGCATCGCCTTCGTCCGCGGGCCCGGCAGCATGGAGCGCAGCCCGCGCCTGCGGCCCCAGCGTTTCGTCGAGCCGCGGCCCCAAATCGGCCACCACCGCGGCGAGCGCGATGCTACTGCGAACGGACGAGCTGCAAATATCCACCAGCAGCGGCTGCCGCGTTCGCACGCTGTGCGTCTCGCCGCCCGCAGCGATCTCGCCGGCGACGACGTCCGTGCCGTCGGGCACGACGACAAGCCGCCGCCGCGTTCCGTCCGGCGTGGCGCGATAACGGTACACGTCGCCGCGGCAGCCGCCGCATTCGGTCTCGCACGCCGCCATGCACAGCGTCGTGATTTCAACGCCGCGCTCGTCCGCCTCCGCAACGTCGTCGCGTAGCGCCGCTGCTTCATGCGGCCACACCGCGAGCAGCAGCGAACGCCGCGCGGCCCGTAGCGCGGCGCGCGCCTGATCGAGCAGCGCGGGATATCCTTGCACGTTCCACACCGGCTCGCGCTCCGTCGCGACCTCGAGCGCTTCCAGCTCGCGACTCGTCTGCTCGGCGACTTCCCGGAACTCGTTGCCGAGCCGCTGCATCAGCTCCGCGGGCGGAACGGCCGCATAGCGCACGCCGCCCGGCTCATCGAGCCGCAGCACGACGCGGCGCGCACTGAGCCGCTCGAGCACGCCGTAGATATTGGCACGCGGAATGCCGGACGCTTTCGCGAGCTCGTATCCGTTGAGCGGGCTTCGCTTGACGAGCGCCAGATACGCGCGCGCTTCGTACTCGGCGAACCCGAGCCGCTGCAGCGCCGGGACGATCTCCATCGGGCCAACCTCCGTCGATTTCTCGTTCGCGCTCCGGAAACGCTTGCCCTGAGACGGCGCCCGGTGTATAGTCGTTGCTGTAGCAGCTACTATACACGTTCCCGGGCCGCCCGTCCACTTAACGGAGAAAATTTCATGATCCAACGGCTCTCTCGCGCGCTCGCTGCAAGCGTCGCGCTCGCCTCGCTATGCGCGCTCGTCGAAACGCCCGCAATCGCGCAAAACGCGGATGCGAAGGCGCGCTTCAGTCAAGCCGGCGTCTACTCCGGCCCACCCGATCTCCCGCTGACGCTCTCCATGATCGTCGCGGGCGGCGGGCCGGCGCACTTCAAGTCCACGACGCTTGTCGGCACGCTCGCCGGCGCGAAAACCAAAGCCGAGGTCGCCAAGCTCACGAAGCAGTTCGGCGCGCAGAAGCTGCAATCGTTCTTGACCGTGTTCGATTTCGTGGTCGCCGACTCGCTCAAGATCGTGACGGCGAAGAAAGTTACGCTGCCGAAGCAACCGAAACCCGATCCCAAAGACGGTAAGGCTCTGGCCGCGGCTCTTTACACCGCCGGCGTGAGCGACGGGCGCTACAACGTCGAGATCATGCTCGACAAGCTCGCCTCGCATCCGATCCACGTTCAGGTGATGGACGACATCGACGCCAAGTACGGCCGCAACGCCGACGCGAACTATCACATCGTGCTCACGCAGGCGATGCTCGACCTCAAAGCCGCGTACGGGCTGTAACGCGGTCGCTGACGGCGGCCCATGCGGCCGCCGTCAACGCGTGTGACGCGCACCATAGTTGCGATCGCGCACTCACGTTTGCCGGCGGCGTTCCCTCGCCGCGCCGGCATTCGTGAGCACTTCCTGAATGTCTCCCCCTACTGATCTTCATCGGGTTCTCATTGGCGATGGATAGATTTCGGCACGTCCTCACCTCCCAAGGAGCGATCCGATGATCCAGCCTACGACCTGCTTCTTCGCGAGCACGGAGCGGATTCGATGACGGTACGCCGCCTGACGAACTCCGCTGCCCTGCTCGTTGCCGTCGCGATGCTCGCCGCGTGCGGCGGCGGAGGCGGCACGTCTCCTTCCGTCCCCAGCGGCGGCCAGCCGCCGGTCAGCCCTCCGCTCACCACGCAATCGCTGGGCGTCACGTTCGCCGGAACGCAAACGCTCGCGAAAGTACGCAGTCCCCGCGATCTGAGCGCGACGCCGGTCACCGTGACGTTCAACGGCACCGTCATCGGCACCGGAACGCTCGACGCGAGCGGGCACGTAAAGATCAAATTCACCGTCTCCGTGCCGCCCGGCAGCACGGTAACCGTCACCGCCGGCAACCTCACGGTGACCGCGACGCTCGCCATGACCGCGCCGAGCACCGCGGTGCTGGTAACGGTGAAGGCCGACGGTACCGTCACGGTGACGAGCGCCGCCGACAGGCACGACGACGGCAACGTCGACCCCGACGATCCCGAGCACGAGGACCAAGATCAAGACGGCCACGGTAACGTCACGTCGGTCACCGCAGGCGACGCCGTCGTTCTGCCGGCCAACGCTCCGTTCTCCTTCGTAAACGCATGCGGCACGATCACGCTGACGCCCAAAGGCGCGGCCGCCTTCATCAAGTTCGAGGAGAAAGGCTCCGACGGCGAATCGGACGACGCGGGCCGCGTGAAATTCGAAGGCGCCTTCACCGCCCCGCTGCAGTTCGCGGTCGTGAGCTCAGCCGCGCGCGTGCACATCGAGATCTTCGACGCGCAGCACAAGCGCTTGATCGAAGTGAAAGCACCGATCGGCGCGTTCACGAGCGGAACGAACCCGAACGCAAGCCCGTGCCCGTCACCCACGGCCACCGCGAGCGCATCGCCGAGAGCATCCGCGAGCCCGTCGGCAAGCCCATCAGCCAAACCGTCCGGATCACCATCGCCCAGACCGTCCGGATCACCGTCGCCGGAACCGTCGGAGACGCCCGAACCGAGCCCGTCCCCGTCGACTACCCCGCGGTAATCCCGGCGCCCCCGCCATGCGCGCTTTTCGCAGCGCGCATGGCGATGCGGGCGTTAGCGTTCGATCTCCACGTCCGCGCCGGCGTCCACGAACGGCGCATTGCGAAACGTCGCGAACAACGTAAGGTCGTACGCGATCTTCAGCACGCCGGAGAGCACGAACGGCAGCCCGAGCGCGGCGAACTGAAATGCGACTCCGGTCAGCACGGGCGCGACGGAGGCAGCCGCAGGCCGCACGGCCGCCGTCACGCCGGCGGCGCGCGCGCGATCGTGCGCGGGAACCAGCCAAAGCGTGAACGCTTGACGGGTCGGCACGTCCATCTGCGAGGTCGCATACCGCGCGAGCAACATGGCCGCGGCGAGCGGCAACGTCGGCATGAACGGCACGAGGCATAGCAGCACGTTGGAGGGCAGATGCGTGAACACCATCGTGTTGAGGAGCCCGATGCGTCCGGCGACTCGATCAGCGAGCAGATACGACGCCGCAGCAAGCAGATTAGCCCCAAACAGCAGCGGCCCAATCGTTTCAGGCCCGACACCGAAACGCAACGAGAACCAGTACGCGACAAATGCCTGCACCGTGAACCCGCCCGCGAACGCATCCAGCGCAAACAACGCAGCTAATCGCTCGACGATCCCAAACCGCAGCCTGCGCGGCTCGGCCGGCACATCCGCCGCGACGTGAATCTCAGGCAGCCTCATCGCCACGAAAGCCACGACGGCGCCGGCCGCACCGTAGAGCACCAGCACGCCAAGGATCGGCACAACGGCCGCAAAGAGCGCGCCGAACGCGACGCCAACCGCGCTGACGACGTTGTACCACGACAACCGCCGCGTCGTCCCGGCCCGCTTGGCGGCAAGCGCGACTTGCTCGATCGCGGCAAACGGTCCGACGTCCTGCGCGCCGGGACTGAGCGCGCCAAGCAGACACGCGAACACGATAGCGGGCTCGTTGCCGGCAAGGAGCGTCGCTGCGACGACCATCGCAACACCACCGGCAGCCATGGTGACACGCGAGCCGAACGCACGCACGAGCCGCCCGGTGAACGCAGACGCAAGCGCACCGGACAGCAGCGCCACAGTGATGAGCGACCCGATCGCCAGTGGCGAAAACCCGCGCACGGCAAGCCCCTGCGCGAACACCACCGCGAGCGCCCCGTATGCCAGTGAGCGAAACGAGCGCGAGATAAAAATCAGAAGCGTGCTATGCCGCGATCCGGGAGGGCGATGTTCGTCGGACAAAGACTACACTCGCGGCTGCGTGACCTTGTCGTAAGTCATGTCCTCGTAGTCCGGGATCTCCGTCGGAACTGCCGGTTGCGTTATCTGTCGCCAGAGTTTGGAAAGATAGATGAAGAGAGTCATTGCTGCAGATCCTCCTTGGCGGTTCTAACACGGAGTCACTGCCGAAAGTGCGCGGCGACTTCGCACATGAATCGCAATTTCGTATCGATTATGCGCTACACACATTGATACGAACGCACGTTCGTGCTATACTTTTCCGTAGCGACAACGTCGCTACTTCAACACGAAGCGGCCCGGCCGGTGTAGTCGCACCGACCGGACCCGTCACCCGATGAGGTAACATCGAATGACCCTTCCCGAGTTCGACGCATCAGCGTCGAGCCCTCGGCGCGCCTTTCCCGCCGCCGAATGCCGTCCGTTCCAGAATCGCCGCGGGGTGACAGCATGATGCCGTCACTCACCGAGTTCCACGCGTCGATTGCCGATGTGACCGACGAGCAGCACCAGAACACGGCCGGCCTGGTACAGCCGGACGATTTCAACGCGGAGATCGTCGTGCGCTTTCTGCGCGACAACGGAATCGACGCGCGCGTCGACGACTCCATAGGCGGTTTTCGGTATATGCTTGCGGATGCCGCGGGCGAGCCGCACGTCCGCTTCGCCTGTGTCTGCCTGCGGGCATCCATCAGCTACGCGCTCGAAGCCGCGTTCTGGTGCATCAAGGCAAAGCGATGATCATCAAGCATTCGCCGCGCCCGCCCCGCAAACAAGCCAACGGGGTTCGCAGAGTCCCGCCGGTAGAGCTGCTGTCGGCGCGGCTCTTGCGTCTTCGCATCGCACGCGGCTTCAGCATTGATGACCTCACAGAGGCTCCCGGGGTCTCTTTGTGGATATTGCGGCGACTCGAGACCGGCAAGCCCGTCGACAAGCGCGAGCTCGCCCCGCTCGCAGCAGCGCTCGGCGTCCCTCTCTGCGAGCTGGTGTGCGGTGACCACGATTGCACCGAACGAGCTTGCGTCCCGTCCAACCGTCTCCGGCGCTAACGCGCCGGAGGTTAGTCCTGAAGTGCAGAGGTGTCGCGTCATCGACGGCGGCACCTCGCTTCACAACTTCCCCGCTGGACCGCGCAGTAACGTGAGTTCTGATGTGCGTTCGCTCCGGAGTCTCGTTTGCCGAGCTTCGGTTGACTTGAAAGCACAGACATGCTAGAAGTAAGGCAAGCCTAATGCGGGTATACCGGGTGCTTAGCGCGAGTGTGTTTATGCGACGTGGCTTCTGGTCGGCGATGGCAGCCGTCTCGTTTTTCCTCG
>JAQBPK010000003.1 GCA_028287565.1 Vulcanimicrobiota bacterium | reverse complement strand
CCGCACGCGCACCGCACCGTCGTCTCGCTGGTGACCGGGATCCCCGAGGACAAGATCCACGTCATCTCGCCCGACATCGGCGGCGGGTTCGGCAACAAAGTGCCCGTGTACGCGGGCTATGTCGTGTCCGCAGCGGCATCGGTGGTGCTCGGCGTTCCGGTCAAGTGGGTCGAGACGCGCACCGAGAACCTCACGACGACCGGCTTCGCGCGCGATTACCACATGGACATCGAGATCGGCGCGAGCAAAGATGGCAGAGTCACCGCGCTCAAGGTGACGACCGTCGCCGACCACGGCGCGTTCGACGCCGCCGCCGACCCCACGAAATATCCGGCCGGCTTGTTCGGCATCGTCACGGGCTCGTACGACTTCGCCAACGCGTTCACCGAGCTCGACGCGTACTTCACGAACAAGGCGCCGGGCGGGATCGCATACCGCTGCTCCTTCCGCGTCACCGAAGCATCGTTCGCGATCGAGCGCGGCATGGAGATGCTCGCGCGCAAGCTCGACGTCGATCCGGCGGAGCTGCGGCTGAAGAACTTCGTGCGCAAGGACCAGTTCCCGTACCCCTCGCCGCTGGGCTTCGTGTACGACAGCGGCGACTACCACATGACGCTGCGCAAGGCGCTCGACATCATCGGCTACGACGATTTGCGGAAAGAGCAGCGCGAGAAGCGTGCGCGCGGCGAGCTGATGGGCATCGGCATCTCGACGTTCACCGAAGCGGTCGGCGCGGGCCCGAGCAAGCATTTCGACATTATGGGCATAAAAATGTTCGACAGCGCGGAGATCCGGGTGCATCCGACCGGTTCCGCGATCTTGCGCGCCGGCACGAAGTCGCAGGGCCAAGGTCACGAGACGACGTGGGCGCAGATCGCCGCCGAAGAGCTGGGGCTCGATCCGCAGAACATCATGGTCGAAGAGGGAGACACCGACACCGCGCCTTACGGCCTCGGCACGTACGCCAGCCGCAGCACACCGGTCGCCGGCGCCGCGATCGCGATGGCGTCGCGCAAGATTCGCGAGAAGGCCAAGAAGATCGCGGCGCACCTCCTCGAGGCGTCCGAGGACGATCTCGAATGGGTCGACTACAAGTTCCGCGTCAAAGGCTTGCCCGACAATGCGGTGACGATGCAAGAGATCGCGTTCGCGGCGTACACCAACCCCGCGCCGGACACCGAGCCCGGTCTCGAAGCGACGTTCTACTACGATCCGCCCAACCTCACGTTCCCGTACGGCGCGTATCTCGCGGTCGTGGACGTCGATCCGGAGACCGGCTTCGTGAACGTGCGGCGGTTCCTGGCGGTCGACGACTGCGGCACGGTGATCAACCCGATGGTGGTGGAAGGACAGATCCACGGCGGCCTCACCGAAGGGTTCGCGATCGCGTTCATGCAGGAGATCAAGTACGACGAGAGCGGCAACAACCTCAACACCAACTTCACCGAGTACCTCGTGCCGACGTCGCTCGAGACGCCGCACTGGGAAACCGCGAACACGGTGACGCCCAGCCCGCACCATCCGATCGGGGCGAAGGGCGTGGGCGAGAGCCCGAACGTCGGCTCGCCGGCGGCATTCGTGAACGCCGTGATGGACGCGCTCGCGCCGCTCGGCGTGACGCACATCGACATGCCGCTCACGCGCGAGAAGATCTGGCGCGCGTGCAAACCGACGGCCGGAGCCACCGCGTGAAGCTGGAGTACAGCGGGCGCGAGAACATCCCGGTGACGCCCGGCGCGGTGTGGGCGTTCATCAACGAGCCCGCCAACATCGCGGCGTGCATGCCGGACGTGATCGAGTCGACCATCATCGACGCGCAGACGTTCGACGCCGTGGTGCAAGTCGCGGTCGGCCCCGTGCGCGGCAAGTTCAAGTTCCACGTCGTGCTCGACCCGCAGCCCGGCGGCACGCGCATGAACATGAAGATCAGCGGCGGCGGGTTCGGCAGCGTCGTCGACCTCGATGCCGGATCCGACATCTCGGGCGAAGGCGACGGCACCGTGCTAGACTGGAAAGCGAGCGCGACGATGCGCGGCCCGGTCGCGACGATCGGCGGCCGCGTGATCGACGCGCAGGCCAAGCGGGTCATCACGACGACCTTCGAGAACGTGAAGACGCGGCTGACCAACGCGCCGCCGCCCGTGCCGGCGGGCTGATGGCGTACTACGGCCGTCTCGCGGAGCTGGAGCGCGAGCGCTCGAGCTTCGCGGTCGCGACGGTCGTCGCTCGCCGCGCGCCGGTCAGCTCGCACGTGGGCGACCGCGCGATCGTCCTCGCGGACGGCCGCATCGAAGGCTTCGTCGGCGGCTCGTGCTCGCGCGACATCGTCCGCCGCGAAGCGCTGCGCGCGCTGCGAACGGGCCTGCCGCGACTGCTGCAGATCCGGCCGGGCGGCGCCGATGCGGACGCGCCGACGAACGACGACTGCGTGGTCGTTGCGATGGGGTGCGCGTCCGAAGGCGCGGTCGATGTGTACATCGAGCCGCACGTGTCGCACCCACGGCTGCTGGTCGTGGGCGATACGCCGGTCGCCGACGCCCTCGCGCGCATCGCGGCGCAGGTTCCGTACGACGTGGTGCGCGTCGTTCTCGATGCGGAGCAGGCCGCGCTGCCGCCAATCCCGCGCGTGCGCACGATCGCGCTCGAAGCGCTGCAGCGCCATCTGGAGGACACCGGCAGCGACGAGCGCGCGCAGCTGGTCGCGGTCGTGGCGTCCCAAGGCCATTACGACGAAGCGGCGCTCGCACCGCTGCTCGCCGCCGAGCCCGCGTTCGTCGGCCTACTCGCGAGCCGGCGCCGCGCGGCGGCGGTGAAAGAGACGCTCGCGCAGCAAGGCGTCGATCCCGACCGGCTCGCGTCGCTGCAAGCACCGGTGGGTCTGGACATCGGCGCGCGCACGCCGGGCGACGTCGCGATCTCGATCGTCGCGCAGATCGTCGCAGCCGCACCGCGCCCGCAGCGCGCCGACGCCGACGGCGAGCAGGTGACGGCATTCGACCCGGTCTGCGGCATGGAAGTCGATGTGAACACGGCGCTCCACCGCATCGAGCACGCCGGGCGCACGCACGTGTTCTGCTGCGCGGGCTGCCGCGCGTCGTTCGCCGCCGAGCACCAACTGGTGTGATCCTCGAGCACATCCGCGAGCGGTTCGCGGAGCGCGGGTACGTCGCGAACGACGACTTCGCCACCGCGCTCGAGCTGACGCTCGCGCTCGAGAAACCGCTGCTGATCGAAGGCCCCGCCGGCGTCGGCAAGACGGAGAGCGCGAAAGTTCTCGCGGAGGTGCTCGGCACGCGGCTGATCCGCCTGCAATGCTACGAAGGGCTCGACGCGGCCAGCGCGCTGTACGAGTGGAACTATCCAAAGCAATTGCTGCGCATCCGGCTCACCGAGCAAGACGGCGCTTCGACCGCGGCGCGCGAGAGCGAGATCTTCTCGCGCGAGTTTCTGCTCGAGCGCCCGCTGCTCGAAGCGATCACGCAAGAGCGCGCGCCGGTGCTGCTGATCGACGAGATCGACCGGGCCGACGAAGCGTTCGAGGCGTTCTTGCTCGAGCTGCTCGGCGAGTTCCAGGTGACGATACCGGAGCTCGGCACGATCCGCGCGCGCGAGCGCCCCGCGGTGATCATGACGTCCAACCGCACGCGCGAGCTGTCGGACGCGCTGCGCCGGCGCTGCCTGTACCTCTGGCTCGACTACCCGACGCGAGAGCAAGAGCTGGCAATCCTGCACGCACGGCTCCCCGGGATCGACGCCCGCTTGGCGGAGCAGATCGCGCGTTTCATGGAACACCTGCGCAGCCAGCCGTTCCAAAAAGTCCCCGGCGTCGCGGAAAGCCTGGACTGGGCGCTCGCCCTGATCCGCCTGCACCGCGATGCAATCGACGAGCGCACGCTGGAACAAACCCTGGGCTGCATCCTCAAAGTGCGCGAAGACTGGGAGCTGCTGCGCGCACAGCGCTCCCGCTGGGAACCGCTGCTCGACGGAAGCCAAATTCCAGCAAACGGAACGCCCCTCACCAACCAGGACTACGGCGTCGGAACAGTCCGCGCGAACCGCGCCTAACGCATGTCATCGCGACCCGTCTCCATGTCATCCTGAGCTTGTCGAAGGATGAGTCGGCAAGACTTTACCGTCAGCATCGCAGCGTTCACCGCAGCGCTGCGCGAGCAGCACGGGTTCGGCGTCGGCCACGCGGCGACACGCGACGCGCTGCGCGCCGCGGAAGTCGTCGGCATCGCCGATGGACCGCATCTGCGGCGTGCGTTCCGCGCGGTGTACTGCGCAACCCCGGACGAGGCCGCCCGCTTTGACGCAGCGTTCGACGAGTTCTTCCTCGGTGCCCAGGGCATCGCGCAACCGAACCTGAGGCCGCGCCACACGCGCCCGGAACGCAAGCCACAAGAGCTGCATAACCGCGACAGTGACGATGCGAACGCGAAGGGACGACCGCGCGACGCAGCGCGCGAACGCGACCGCGCCGCAGACGAAAGCAATGAGACCACGGGCCGCGCCGTCGAACGCCGTCCGGTCGAAGAAGCGAACGATCCGGCAACGGTATGGCAGACGCTGCGCGCGCGGTACAGCGCCGCGGCGGCACGCGCGCCGACGCCGCCGATCCCCGCCGCGGGCCTCGACGCGATGCTCGCTCACGCGAGCCGGCTCATCGCCGGCGTTCGCATAGCGCGCTCGCGCCGCCGCACGCCGCGCCGGAGCGGAGACCGCATCGACCTGCGCCGCACGCTGCGCGCGAGCGTCGAGACGGCCGGCGACCCGATCGACCTGCGTCGCACCGCGCGGGCGCTGCGCAGCGCGCGCTTCGTGGTGCTCATCGACGGCAGCCGCTCGACCGCGGAGCACGCCGGCCCGATGCTGCAGTTCGCCTACGCGCTCGTGCAGCGCTCGCGGCGCGCCAACGCGTTCGTGTTCAGCACGGCACTGCGTGACGTCACGCCGGTGCTGCGCGAGCGCGACCGCGCGGGCCGCGCGCTAGGGGATCTCGGCGAAGCATGGGGCGGCGGTACGCGAATCGGCGACAACATGCTGGAATTCGTGCGCGAGCACGGCGCGCGATTGCTTTTGCCGCAGACGCTGGTCTTCGTGTTCAGCGACGGCCTCGACGTGGGGAACCTCGACCGCCTCGAGCGCGCGATGCGCGAGCTGCGCGCGCGCTCCGCAGGCGTGGTGTGGCTGCACCCGCACGCTGGCGCCGCAGCGTTCACACCGAGCGCCCGCGGCATGCGCACAGCGCTGCCGTACGTCGCGGCACTCCGTCCCGCGCGCGACGAAGCAGATTTCGCGGACCTCGCGCGAACGCTACGGCGCCGGCTCGCCGTGGCGCCTTCGCGGTCTACTTCGCGGTGACGATGTCCGCTTTGATCGTACCGAGCGCCGCGGCGAGATCGCGCTGTTCCACCGCGCCCACCTTGAACTTCGTCAGCGTCGCGGTGAGATCGGCAATGGCGGCCTGCCAGTCGGCCTTGGTGATGTTCAAGCCTTTGTGCGACGTCTCACGCGATGAACCGCTGCACCACGTCCTCGTTCCATTCAAGCCCGTTGCCGGGACGATCCGGCGTGACGACGTTCCCGGCTTCAATGCGCACCGGCTCGGTGAGGACCGGGCCGGCGTGGTCGAGATATTCCAGATAGAGCGCCGTCGGCGTGACGCACAGCAGATGCGCGCTGATCTCCGGGAAGGTATGGCTCGACGCCGGAAGGCTCGCCGCTTCCGCGAGAGCAGCGGCGCGCAGCCAGCCGGTGACGCCGCCGAGCTTCATCACGTCGAGCATCGCATGGTCCGACGCGCGGGCGGCGATGCTCTTGGCCATGTCGTGCGGTCCCCACCAGTTCTCGCCGAGCTGAATCGCGGTCTTCGCGGCCGCCGCGATGCGCGCGTGCCCGTCGAAATCGTCCGCGAGCGTCGGCTCCTCGATCCAGTACAAACCTTCGTCGTCCAGCACGCGCACGCGGTCGATCGCGTCGGCCGGCGAGAGGCTTTGATTGTAGTCGACCATCAATCGAACCCCGTCACCGATAGCACGCCGCACGGCACGGATCGTCGCGAGATCCCCAGCGAGATCGCCGCGCCCGATCTTCACCTTGATCGCACCGAACCCGAGCGCGATCAGCTCTTCGGCTTCCGCCGCCGCGCCGTCCGGGCTCATCGTGCGCAGGCTCGCGTACGCCGGCACGGGTTTCGGCTCGCCGCCGAGCAGCGTCGCGAGCGGCACGCCGCACGCCTTCGCGCGCGCATCCCACAGCGCCATGTCGATCCCGGCCATCGCGATCCCGGTGAGCCCCTGCGGTCCCAGCAGACGAAAATGGCGCTGCAGCTTGCGTTCGACCGCGGCCGGCACCGCCGCGTCGCCCGTCAGCACGCTGTCGAGATTCGCGACGAGCTGCGCCAGCGGCCCGAGGGCGGTCGGCGTGTAGCACCGCACGTAGCTCACGCCGGTGATGCCCTCCTCGGTGACGAGGTCGATCAGCACCAGCGGCGTCGAACGCATCACGCCGCTCGCGGTCTCCACCGGGCGCAGCAGCGTCAGGTTCAGACCGCGAGCGCGAATCGCTCGAATCGTCAGTCGCGCGTGGAGGTCCATGCGCTGCGCTTGCGCCTCCTGCGGGGGTCCGACCTGCGCAAGCCGAACCGCGAGAACGGCCGGGACGCATCGTGCAGGAGGTGTAGATGAGGCGCGTCTTACGTGTGGTGGGAATCGTGCTGGGCGCGGTCGTCGTTCTCGCGGCGATCTGCTTCGTCATCGTCTTCGTGACGTCGAACCGTGAGGTCGACGCCCGCGTCGCCGCCGTGCCGCCGCCCTCGCCGCTCGGCCGCGGTTCGGTGGAGCGCGGCAAGCACATCTTCACGGCGGTCTCGAGCTGCGTCGTGTGCCACCGCAGCGACGGCGGCGGCGGCCCGTTCATCAACGCCCCGGCGATGGCCGTCTTGAACGCGCCGAACCTCACGCGCGGGCCGGGCGGCATCGGCGCCACCTACAGCGACGCGGACTACGACCGCGCGATCCGCCGCGGCGTGCGGCCCGACGGAACGCGCCTGCTCATCATGCCGTCGTGGGACTACGTCGTGATGAGCGACGACGATGCCGCGTCGGTGATCGCGTACTTGCGCAGCCTCCCGCCGGTCGATCGCGTGAACCCGCGCGTGAAGCTCGGTCCGGTCGGGCGCATGCTCATCGCGACGCACAAGCTGCAGTTCGACGCGACACGGATCGCGGACGAAGGACCGCCGCCCCCGCCGCCCCCGCCGATGGACAAGGTCGCGTACGGCAAATACATCACGCGGATCGGCGGCTGCATGGGCTGCCACGGCGTCCATCTCTCGGGCGGCCACCTCGCCGGGCCGCCGGACGTTCCGCCGGCCTCGAACCTCACCCCGGCCGGCATCGGCAACTGGACCGACGTGCAGTTCATGATCACGCTCACGAAGGGCAAAGACCCCAACGGCCACGTGCTCAACGAGTTCATGCCGTGGCGCACGATCCGCGACATGAGCGATGCGGAGCTCGAAGCGGTCTACGCCTATCTGAAAACCGTGCCGCCCCGCCCGGACGGCCAGGGCTGACGAAAAGCACGAAGGCCGCGCAGCGAGCGCGGCCTTCGCCGTTTCTACGTCGCGAGCGCGCTCTGCGCGGCCGCGAGCCGTGCTATCGGCACGCGGTACGGCGAGCAGCTCACGTAGTCCAGGCCCAGCTCGTCGCAGAACTCCACGCTGCTCGGCTCGCCGCCGTGCTCGCCGCAGATGCCGATCTTCAAGTCGGGGCGCGTCGCACGGCCGCGCTGCACGCCTATGCGCATCAGCTCGCCGACGCCCACGCGGTCGAGCACTTGGAACGGATCGTCCTTGAGGATCTTCAGCTCCAAGTAACGCGGGATGAAGCTCGCTTCCGCGTCGTCGCGCGAGTAGCCGTACGTCGTTTGGGTGAGATCGTTGGTGCCGAAGCTGAAGAACTGCGCCAGGGACGCGAGCTCGCCGGCGACCATGCACGCGCGCGGCAGTTCGACCATCGTCCCGATGCGGTACTTCACCTCGATGCCGCGGGTGACGATCACTTCGTCGGCGACCAGCTTCGCCGCGTCGTGCGTGATCCGCATCTCCTCGATTGTGCCGACGCCGGGGATCATCACGTCCGGCTGCGCGTCGACGCCACGCGCGCGCAGATCGCACGCCGCCTCGAAGATCGCGCGCACTTGCATCGCGTAGATCTCGGGATAGAGGATGCCCAGGCGGCAGACGCGCAGGCCGA
This sequence comes from Vulcanimicrobiota bacterium, assembly GCA_028287565.1. Classification (GTDB taxonomy): domain Bacteria; phylum Vulcanimicrobiota; class Vulcanimicrobiia; order Vulcanimicrobiales; family Vulcanimicrobiaceae; genus Vulcanimicrobium. Next base: position 12,530 of record JAQBPK010000003.1, on the reverse strand, counting down.
GCATGGGGTTCTGCTCGTGCAGCGCGCGCACGCGGCCGAGCACGCGCATCTTCTCCTGGTACTCGGGATCGCTCTCACCTTTGGTGAGGCGCAGTTCCGTCGTCTCGACGAGCAGCTGCTCGAGCGCCGGGAGGAACTCGTGCAGCGGCGGATCCAGCAGGCGGATCGTTACCGGATAGCCGGCCATCGCCTCGAGGATGCCGCAGAAATCTTCCTTCTGGAACGGCAGCAGCTGCGCGAGCGCTTCGGCGCGCGCTTCGGGCGTGTCGCTGATGATCATGCGCTGCACGACCGGCAAGCGGTTCTGCTGCATGAACATGTGCTCGGTGCGCGTGAGGCCGATGCCCGTCGCGCCGAGCTCGCGCGCCTTGCGCGCTTCGTCCGGCGTGTCGGCGTTCGCCCACACTTCCAAACGCGCCGCCTCGTCGGCCCAGGTGAGAAACTCCGCCAGCCAGTCCGGCAGCTTCGAGGGCGGCGGGATCAGCGTGAGCTTGCCGATCGCGACGTTGCCGGTCGTACCGTCGATCGTGACCCAGTCGCCTTCCTTGAGCACCGTGCCCGCGATGTTCGCGGTCCTCGTGCGGTAGTCGACCGTCATCGCGTCGAACCCCGCCACGCACGGCTTGCCCATCCCGCGCGCGACGACGGCCGCATGCGATGTCGCACCGCCGCGCGACGTCAGGACGCCCTTCGCCGCGATCATGCCGTGCACGTCGTCCGGCGCCGTCTCGACGCGCACGAGGATCACGTCCGCGCCCGCATGTCCGCGCGCCGCGGCGGTGTCGGCGTCGAACACGATCTGCCCGGTCGCCGCACCCGGCGATGCGTTGAGACCTTTGCCGGCGACCACGAACTTCTCGTTCGGATCGATCCGCGCGTGGAAGAGCTGGTCGAGCGACGCGGCGTCGACGCGCCGCAGCGCTTCGTTCTTGTCGATGATCTTTTCGTGCACGAGGTCGAGCGCGATGCGCACCGCGGCTTCGGCGCTGCGCTTGCCGCTGCGCGTCTGCAGCATGTAGAGCTTGCCGCGCTCGACGGTGAACTCGAGGTCTTGCATGTCGCCGTAGTGCGTCTCGAGCTGGTGCGCGATCGCGACGAACTGCGCGTAGACGTCGGGCTGCGAGCTCTGCAGGTCGGAGATCTTCATCGGCGTGCGGATGCCGGCGACCACGTCCTCGCCCTGCGCGTTGCGCAGGTACTCGCCGAACAGCATCTTCTCGCCGGTGTTCGGATCGCGCGTGAACGCGACGCCCGTCCCCGAGTCGTCGCCCAAATTGCCGAACACCATCGTGCAGACGCTGCACGCGGTGCCCCAGTCGTCCGGAATCTTGTTGAACTTGCGGTAGTCGATCGCGCGCTTGGAGTGCCACGAATCGAACACGGCTTGGATCGCGAGGTCGAGCTGCTCGTACACGTCCTGCGGGAACGGCTCGCCGGTGTGGATGCGCACGATCTCGCGGTACTGCGCGATCACTTCTTTCCAGCGGTCCGCTGTCAGCTCGGGATCGCTCGCGACGCCGGCTTTCTGCTTCGCCTCCTCGACGACGTGCTCGAACTCGTCCTTCGGAATGCCGAGCACGACACCGCTGAACATCGCGATGAAGCGCCGGTACGCGTCGTACGCGAAGCGGTCGTTGCCGGTCAGCTTCGCCAGGCCGGCGACGGTCGCGTCGTTGAGCCCGAGGTTGAGAATCGTGTCCATCATCCCAGGCATCGAGACCCGCGCGCCGCTGCGCACGGACACCAGCAGCGGGTTCGCAGGCGTGCCGAAGCCCTTGCCGGTGCGGCGCTCGAGCTCGCGCATCGAGGCGCGGATTCGATCCGGCAACCCGTCCGGCAAACGGCGCCCGGCTTCGTAGAAGGCCAGGCAGACCTCGGTGGTCAGCGTGAAGCCGGGCGGAACGGGCAGCCCCGCCCGGGTCATCTCGGCCAGGCCCGCGCCCTTTCCGCCCAGGAGCTCTTTGAGGTCACCGGAGCCGTCTTCGAAGAACCAGATGGGCTCGTTGGCGGTCTTGGTCGCGCTCTCGCGCTCGACCGTCAGGGCCTCGGACACGGGTCGCTCCCCTTCCTGGGCAGGCGTGCGTGGAAAATCGTTATACACCCGCGTCCGGACGGCGGAAGTTTTCTCCATCTGGTCCATGCCACGAACATTCCCTGCGCTTGCCCGTTTCAAGCGGCCAAGGCGCGAGAAAGGGCTCCCCTGCTGAACAGGCGTGGTCCGCTGTGCTGAATCGCTTCCCCGTGCTTGGTGCATATTACACCCGCTTGGCGCACCAAGGGAGATTTCTTTTAGCCGAATGGAGCGAAGGTGACCGCGGGAACCGGGCCGCCGCTTCGGCCGGCCCCCGGCCCGGGTCAGTTACAGGTCAGTGAGACGGTCGGGTACTGGTCGGCGTGTCCGCTGCGCGCGTCGACCACGGTGCCGCCGGCGTTCGCGATCGTGCACGGACTCGGTGCCCCGGGACCGCCGTTGACGGTGACGGTGTACGTTGCGCCCTGGCCCTGCGGATACGACGCGGCGATGTTGTCCGTGGTGGTGGACCGCACGCCGCTCGAGCTCGGCGCCGTGCTTTCCGACTTCACCGTATGCGCGATCTGCGCGTGACCGGAATCGAACACGTCGAGCGTGAGCGCGATGCTGGACGCGCTCGTCGCGGTGTTCGCCCATGAGATCTGCACGTTGAGGAGCAGCGGAATCGACTGCGGCGGCAGCGTGATGATCTGCCCGGTACCGAAGTTGAAGAAATACCGCGGATTCGTGGTGTAGTGGCCGGCATTGCCGTTATCCGGATAGTAGTACAAGAACGAGCTCAACGTGAAGTCGTACACGTACGGGAACAGGTTCGCGCCCGTGTACCAGAAGTGCCCGCTCGGAAAATCGTAGAAGTACACGGCGTTCGCGTTGTTCGAGTCGAATACGTACTCATAGCCGAGATCGAAATGATAGACGTAATGCGCGTCGCTCAAATAGGCATAGTAGCCGAATAGGTTCGAGCTCGGGAACTGGAGATAGTAGACGCCGTTCGACAGCGGCACCTCGCCGGTGAAGAACGCCGCGTGCCCTGCGGCCGGGAGCGGAACGCGTACGCCGCCGGCTGCCTGCGGTGCCGGCGGAACGGCAAATGCGGGCGCGCGCGGGACCGCCACCGCGGGAGCCTTCGGAACGGAGAACGCACCGCTCGCGGGAATCGCCGGCCGGTTCGCGCCGCCTCCGGCGCACGCCGCCAGGACGACCGCCGACGCGATCGCCGGCCCCAGGACGTAAAAAAGCTGCCGCGCCCGAGAGAGCATACCGCGCCTCCTTTTGGAGTGACTCAACGGTACCAGCAGCGGGCGCGCAGCGCAAGGCACTATTTTGCGTCGTGAAAGATCAGGCCCAGCGTGATCCGCTCGCCCCGGCGAACTTCCGCGACGCCGTGGCGGAAGGTCGTGCGGAAGTAGCCGCGCGTGCCGCGTGCCGGGCGGATCGCGTTCGGAAACACGACCGCGTCGCCGCGGCGCAGCGCGACGACGTGCGCGAGGCTCTGCTTGCGCGGCCGCTGCTCGACGAGCACGAACTCGCCGCCGTCGAAATCGCGCTGCGGGTCGCTCAGCAGCACCGTCGCTTGCAGCGGAAAGGCGACGTCGCCGTAGACGTCCTGGTGCAGCGCGTTGTGGTCGCCGCCGCGATAGCGCAGCATGAGCGGCGTCGGCCGCGCTTGCCCGTTCGCGTGGCAGTGCGCGAGAAACTCCCCGAGCGCCGGCGGGAAGCGGACGTCCTGACCGAGCGATTCCGCCCACGCGTTCGCCACTGGCGCAAGCTGCGGGTACAACTGCTCGCGCAACTCCGCCACCGGTTCCGGAAGCGGGTAGCGGAAATAGCGGTAGACGCCCCGGCCGTAGCCGTGCCGCTCCATCACCACGGTGTTGCGAAACGCATCGTCGTCGTCGAAACGCGCGCGCAGCGCATCGCACGCGGCGCCGTCGACGAGCGCGGGAATCACGGCATAGCCGCGCGCGCTCAGATCGTCCTGAAGTCCCATACCGTGGCATGACAACGCGGGCGCCGGGCGCGTTGCGGCGTCCGTTGCTCGTTCATTCGAGGCCGGTCGGGGACCGCGTTAGGCCCGCTCGGCCGCGACCACCGCCGCGACGTCGATCGCTTCCGCGACGCTCCAGCGTTTCGCGGCGGCGACGGCGGACGTGACCGTTTCCGCATCGAGCGTCGTCGCGAGCGCCTCGTGCGTGCGCGCCGAGAGAAAGCTCGTCGTCGCCGCCGGCGTGTCGATCTTCCCCGCGCAGGTCTCCCACGCGCCGAGCAGCCCGGCTGCGAGCACGCCGTCCCCGCGCGTCGCCTCGATCGCCGCGAGCAGCAGCAGCGCCATCCCGAGTCCCGGCGCGCTGCCGATGCGCCGCGCGACGGACAGCAATTCGCCCGCGTACGCGCACGCGGCGTCCACGTCGCCGAGCGCGAGCGCGGCGGCTCCGGCGGCGTTCACTGCCCAGATCTGTCCGAACGCGAACGTCGAACCGGGTCGGTGATAGCTCGCGACGCTCTCGCGCGCGAGCTCGAGCGCGCGCTCGTAGTTCCCCGCCTCGAGCTCGAGCTCGCTCAGGTTCTCCAAGAAGATGGAGAGAACGTAGTGTCCCGGCGACAGGCTGCGGTAGCGCTCGATCGCTTCGGTGAGAAGCGCGCGTCGCCGCTCGATGTCCTCCGGTTCGATCGTGTACGCCTTGAAGCCGCTCGCGAGGATGCCCATCAGCACGCGCGGCAATCCTTCTTCGCCCGCGTTCATTCCGTGCACGGCGCCGTTGTCGGCGGCGGTGAAGATCGCGAGCGCTTCGTCCATCGCGCGGTCGGCGTCTTCGCGCGACTCCGGCTGCGAGGCGAGCGCGCGCGCGAGGAAGATCAGCGCGTACGCGAGCTGCACGTGCGCGCCGACCTCACGGCTGAGCTCGACGGCGCGCTGCGCGTTCGGGATCGCGGCGTGAAACGCACCAAGTCCCATGTGGTGCCGCGCGGCTAAGTAGTTGAGCTGCGCTTCGAGCAGCGGCGCCGCGGTGCCGCCGAGCGCCGCGAACGCGCGATCGCACCAGCTCAGCACCTCGGCGCTCAGCGAGAGCCATTCGAAATGGCGCCGCGCGTTCCATAAGATCGTGGCTCCGAGCAGAACGTCGCCGCGCTGTTCGATCGTCCACGCGAGCGCCGCGCGAAAGTTGTCGGTCTCGGGCTCGCACATCGCCGCCCATTCTTCGAACGGTATCTTGCCGTAGAGCTCGTCCACCCGAACGGCGAGCTCGTTGCAGTGCTCGGCATGCCGCCGCCGCGCCGCGTCGAGATCGGCGTCCTTCGCCGAGCGCTGCAGCGCGTACGCGCGCGTCGTCTCGAGCAGACGGTACCGCGGCGCGGGGCCGCCATCGGCGACGACGAGCGATTTGTCGGCGAGCGACGCGACGATGCCGAGGACGTCGATCTCGCTGATCTCGTCGCTCGAGCACACCGCGCTCGCCGCTTCCGCCGTGAAGCCGCCGGCGAACACGCCGAGGCGGTTGAACACCCGCTGCTCGTCCTCCGCCAAGACGGCGTAGCTCCAGTCGAGCGTCGCCTGCAGCGTTTGCTGGCGCGGCAGCGACGTGCGCGCGCCGCCGGTCAGCAGCCGGAAGCGATCGTCCAATCCGCGCGCGAGCCGCGGCAAGCCGAGCGTCGAGACGCGCGCGGCGGCGAGCTCGAGCGCGAGCGGGATACCGTCGAGCCGGCTGCACACGTGGCCCACCGCTTCCCAGCTGGCCGCGTCGTCGTCGGCGATCGCGAAGTCAGGCGCGGTGTTCGAGACGCGGTCGAGGAACAGCAGCACCGCGGGCGCGTCGCGGATCGAGCCCAGCGCGACGCCGTCGTGCCCGCTCGCCGGCAGCCCGAGCGGCGCGATCCGCAGCACCCGCTCGCCCGGCAGGCGCAGCGGCTCGCGGCTCGTCGCCAGCACGCGGAAATCCGGACAGCGCTGCAGCAGGCGGTGCGTGCTCTCGGCGACAGCGTCGAGCACGTGCTCGCAGTTGTCCAAGATCAGCAGCGCGCGCTTCTCGCGCAGCGCGTCGATCCACAGATCGCCGGAAAGTTGTCCGGTTTGCGCGGGGAGCCCGAGCGCGGTCGCGATGCGCGCCGACACGAGATTCGGATCGGCCAGCGGTGCGAGCTCGGCAAGGTAGATGCCGTCGGGAAAGCGCTCGAGAAGCTGCCAGCCCGTCTCGACCGCCATGCGCGTCTTGCCCACGCCGCCCAGGCCGACCAGCGTGACGAGCCGGTGGTCGCCCAGCTCGCGCGAGAGCGTTGCGAGCTCCGCGTCCCGTCCGTAGAACGTCGTCAGCGGGAGCGGCAGGTTGTGCGTCTCGCCGGCGCCGTTGAGGTGCGAGTCCAGAGAACGCAGCGCCGGGAAATCATCGCGCAGGCCTTCGGCGACGACCTGATGCGCGATCTCGGGCTGGCTGAGGCCCTTGAGGCGATGCGAGCCCAGCTCGCGCAGCGACGTCCGCGCGGGCAGCACGTCGCGCAGCAGCTGTGCCGTCGCGCTCGAGACGAGGATCTGCTCGCCGTACCCGAGCGACATCAAGCGCGCCACGCGGTTGACGGTCGGGCCGTAGTAATCGCCGCCCGACTCGATGGCGGTGCCGGTATGGATGCCGATGCGCACGCGCAGCCGGTCGATGGGCGCGGTCCACGCATGGGCGCAAAGATCGCGCTGCGCGGCGACCGCCGCGGCGAGCGCGTCCTCGGGCCGCACGAACGCGGCGCAGAACGCGTCGCCGATCGTCTTGAACACCACGCCCGTGTGGCTTTCGACCGCGTTGCGCACGATCGCGTCGTGATCGGCGAGCGCGGTGCGCATCGCCGTGGGATGATGCTCCCACAACTGCGTGCTGCCTTCGACGTCGGTGAACATAAACGTCACCGTGCCGCTCGGTAAGTCCGTCAGCGCCATGAGCTCCAGGGTCCGGTAGGTGCCCGCACCGCGGAACTTCGCTCCACCACCTTATGAACCTGGCTCGGCCCGAGCAGTCTGCCAACCGCATGGCACGGTCACGCGCTACAAAGGGCAGCGTGTATCAGCCGCCCGAGATCATTCTTGACTTTTTCGCCGTGTACCGCCGCGCCGCCGGGCTTCCAATGCTTTCACGCGACGATCTATTGCGTTTATTTGCAGAGACAGACGCTCCAGCAGAGCCACCGCCGATCGATCGGTCGAAGGTGATACCAATTCCGGTGGGTCGTCGCGCCCGGTCGCGAGAAACCAAGCCGTGACGCCGAGAACGTTCGCGAGCTTCAAGCCCACCAAGAAGCTCGCGCTCTTCGTCTGTCCCGATTCCATCTGCCGGATCGCGCCTTCCGTGACGCCGACCGCGTGCGCGAGCGAGCTCGGCGTGAGATGCCGCCGTGTTCGCAACGTGCGAAGCCTCTCACCAAAGCTGTCGGCCACGCCGGAAGCATACCGTCAGCTCGGCACTGTGTGGTATTGCGCTGTACGCGTAAGTATGCTACCGGAAGGTGCGACGTCGACCGTTCCTGCGAGCCCGCGCGAGTGGTGCTCGCCTACACCCCGGGGGCGGTCGGCGGCGCTCGACGTTTCGCGATCACAGATCGCGCGTGCGGAACGCCGCGACGCCGGCGGCGAGCACCGCCACGACCCAGCCGCACGCCCACGCGATGAGCGCGGGCGGCGGCGGCGACGTCACCGAGAACGGGTTCACCACCGTGCCGTTCGCGTTCGCGTTCGCAGCAAGGGCGCCGAACACCGCGGGCTGCAGCGCGTAGAGCGCGCCGCGCCACAACGCGTCGGTCGGGAAGATGAGCGCGACGATCGTCCCCGCGTCGGCGAGCCGCGCGTTCCCGAGCGCGAGCCCGATCGCTTCCACGATCCCGCCGATCCACGCGAGCCCGAACAGCAGCGCCGACACGATGCCCGCCGCGAGCGCAGGGAGCCGCGCCGCGAGCGCGATCGCAGCGGTCGTGACGACGGCCGCGACGCCCGCGAGGTATGCCAGCGCCGTCAGCGGCTGCGGCGGAACGTAGCCGGTCGTCACGCGCACGACCAGCAGCTCCAGGCCGCCCGCCACCGCGATGTAGAACGCGAGCGCGAGCACCGTCCCGAGCCAGCGGCCCAGCACGACCTCGGCACGCCGCACCGGTCGCGCGAGCACCGCGAGTATCTCGCCGTTCGCGATGCTCTCCGCCATCGCGGGCGCGCCGACGAGCGCGGCGCCCAGCGCGACGACGAACGAGAACAGAAACGCCAGCATGATCACGATGCCCGCCGCGGTGCCGCGCACGCCGGCGTCCGCGATCGGCGCGCCGTCGACCACCGCGGTCGCGAGCCGGTGCAGTCCCCACGCGGTGAAGGCGACGATCACGAGCGTCAGCAGCGCGACCGCGGCGACGAGCCGGCGGCGCACCAGCTCGCGCAGCGTGAGCACCGCGAACAGCACGACGTTCATGCGTGCGCCACCAGCGCGAGAAAGCGATCTTCGAGCGTCGTCTGGTTCGGCTCCACCGCGTGGATGCGCGCGCCCTCGCGCACGAGCCGCGCGATCACGTCGGGGATCTCCGCCGGCGCGCAGTCGAACTCGCGCCAGCCGTCGTCGAGCCGCACGCGCACGCCGCGTGTCGCGCCGGTGAGCGCTTCGACGGTTCCTTGCGCGACCACGCGGCCGCGGTCCACCACGCACACGCGATCGCACACGCGCTCCACCTCGCCGAGCAGATGCGAGTTCAGGAACACCGTCGTCCCGCGGGCGCGCAGCCGCTCGATGAGCGCGCGCACGTCGCTGCGCCCCACCGGGTCGAGCGCCGACGTCGGCTCGTCGAGAAACACAATCTCCGGTGCGCCGAGCAGCGCCACGGCCAAGCCGAGCCGCTGCTGCATGCCCTTCGAATACGTTCCGACGCGGTCGCCGGCGCGCTCGCGCAAACCGACCTCGTCGAGCACCGTGTCGATCGCGCGCGCCGCATCGCGCAAACGCAGGAGGCGCGCGTGGAACGCGAGCACCTCGCGCGCCGCGAGCCAGTCGGGATAGCGGAAGAGCTCGGGAAGGTAGCCGATGCGCGCGCGCGTCGCGCGGTCGCCGACCGGTTTCCCGAGCACCTCCGCGGCGCCGCCGGTGGGGCGCACGAGCCCGACCAGCATCTTCACCGCCGTCGACTTGCCCGCGCCGTTGGGGCCAAGAAAGCCGAGGCACTCGCCGCGCGCGACGCGCAGCGTCAGATCCTGCAGCGCGCCGATGCGACCGTAGCGCTTCGCGAGCGCATGCGCGGCGATCGCGTCGTCCGGCACTACTTCAGGCTGTCGGCGAGGACGAGCACCTGGCTCTGCGTCAGCGTGCCGCCGACCGCGTACAGCTTGCCGTCTTTCGTCCACACGATCGCCGAACCGATGCCGGTCTCGTCCCCGATCGCGAGCCCCTGCACGCCGTCGACCGCGATCTTCGCCGCGGTCTGCTTGTCAAAGCGAATCGGGATGGGCAGCGTTTGCGTCGGGTCGCCGATCGCCTTGATCTGCGCGACGAGGTGCTTCGACACGCCGGGCTGCGCCGAGAACCAGTCCGCGAGCGCCTGCAGCGTCGCACCGCTCGACGTCACGGTCGGCACCGGCGCCTGCACGACGGCGAGGAACGTGCCGCGCCGCGCGCCGCGCTCGGACTTGTGCGTGCGCGGGGGCGTGCCGTACGTGACGATCGCGACCGGCTGCAGCGTCGCGGTATAGGTCGCGCCGTTGAGGCCCGCGGGCAGCGCGTGCAGCGCGACCTTGTTTTGCCGCGCCCACTGCGCGGCTTTTGCCTGGTCGAACGTGAACGACGTGCGCGCGCGCTGCGTCACCTGGTAGTGGACGGACTGAGCGAGTCCGGCCGGCACGTTGGACGGAAGACGCAGGGTGAAACCGGCGTCCTGCGACGCTTCGCTCGCCGACGCGACCTCGTCGAGGCCGGGGCTGCGCGTGCCGCGCACGGTGCCGAACGCTTCGAGCGGCGGCAGCGCGCGCAGCGCCTGCGCATCGGCCGGGGTGACGGAGATGGCGCGAACCTGCGTCGGCTGGAACACGGAGAGCGGATCGGCATGCGCGGCGAGCGGGATCGTGAACGCCGCGGCGAGCGGAAGCCCGAGCGCCGCAGCGGCCCCGAGCGCGAGCGAACGTCGTATCTTCATGGACAACTTTGTATCACAAAGATTGCCCCGGCGTCTACCATGGTCCACAGCTTCCGGCGTTCGTGCGTGGAAGGCAAGGCGGCTGATCGGACGGTCCGGAAGCAACCGGCAACGATCGTCCGGAGACGTCACCTTGAGGAATCTGTTCCAGCAACTCGGCTCCAGCTCGTCGAGCGGTATCCGCCGCGTGCTTGCGCTCATCGTCTTGATCGCGGGAATCGCGTTTTTGGGCTTCGTCGCCTGGGTCACGCGGGACGTGAGCAAGTCGAACGACTGGTCCGAGATCGTGCACATCGTCGGACCGGTCGTCGCGTGGGCGCTGCTCGCCATCGCGACGGCCTGCGCGGCGGTGCTGGCGGACCGCAGCGAGCGCCGCCACGCGGTGGACGTCGCGGCCGCATCCTCGGTGGCGTCGGGCACGGTGGCGTCCGGCCCGGTCGTCGTGTCGACGCGCGCCTGGCGCGGATCGGCGCTGGCGGGTCTGGCGATCCTCGCGTTCAGCCTCTCGCTGGTGTCGTCGACGCGGCTTGGACACCTGCGCTCGATCACGGACTTCGCGCTGCGCGGGAAGCCCAACGTGGAGCAATGCGTGGCGCGAACCTGCAGCAAGCCCGAAGCGCAGAAGTGCGCGACCGCGAGCTGTCCGACCGCCAACGTCGCGCCGTGCGAAGCGGAGCTGTGGGCGCCTTCCACCGCCGCGCCGGACGACCGCGTTGCGATCGACCTGAGCGTCTACTGCCCGAACGCGCCGCCCCAGCAGATGCCGACCGTCACGGCAAGCTACGGCGACACCGCCACCAAGGTGATCACGTCGTTCGCGCAAGCGAAGACGCTGCGGCCGAACGAGCGCGTCTGGCGCTGGTTCGTGACGTTCCCCAGCGGCGAGCAGCCGCTCGACGTGCGGGTGGTGTTTCTGGACGATCCGATGCTGGTTCCGCTCGGCCGGATCAACGTCTCGCACCCGACGACGCTGGCGGGATTGCAAGAGTACACGACGTCGCTGGGCGGCCTGCTCGGCGCCGTGATCGGCCTGTTCGGCACGCTGGGATCGCTGTTCAAAGGCTGGCGCGGCCAGTCGTCGACCATCGTCGGGCCCGGTCCGGGCTGACGGCGTCTCCGGCCCCGGCCGGAGCCCGGCGCTCGCGCAGCGTACCTTGCGGCGGATGCTCCTAAGCGTGATCCGCCGGATCGCCGGCCCGGCCGCGGTCCTCGTGCTCTGCGCCGGCGCTCCGTCGGTCGCCGCCGAGGCCGACCGCCCACCGTCGCCCGCCCCGGCGGCCAGCGCGTCGCCCGCCGCGGCGGCTTCGCCGTCCCCCTCGCCCGCACCGGCGCTGCAGTGGCGCAGCATCGGGCCGGCCGTCTCGGGCGGGCGCGTCGCCGCCGTCGCCGGAACCGATCTCGACCCGGCATTGATGTACGCGGGCGCGGCGGGCGGGGGCGTGTGGCGCTCGACCAACGGCGGCACCGATTGGACGCCGGTGTTCGACAAGGCCGGGACACAGTCGATCGGCGCGATCGCGATCTCCCCGCGCGACAAGAACGACGTGTGGGTCGGCACGGGCGAGCCCTGGCCGCGCAACGACGTGATCCCGGGCGACGGCGTGTACCACTCCACCGACGGCGGCAAGAACTGGGCGCACCTCGGCCTCGCGCAGACGTCGCAGATCGCGCGCGTGCTGCTCGACCCGCGGGATCCCAAGCGCGTGCTGGTTGCGGCGCTGGGTGACCCGTTCCGCGACAGCGCCGAGCGCGGCGTGTTCCGCAGCACCGACGGCGGCGCGACCTGGACGAAGACGCTGTACGCCGGGGCGGCGGTCGGCGCATCCGATCTCGCGATGGACCCCAAGAACCCGGACGTGCTGTACGCGGGGATGTGGCGCTTCCGGCGTTCGGCGTGGAATCTCACCAGCGGCGGCGACGACGACGGTATCTACAAATCGACCGACGGCGGCGCGACGTGGAAGCGCGTCACCGGCAACGGTTTGCCCGCGGGAACCACGGGGCGCATCGCGCTCGCGATCGCGCCGAGCGATGCGAAGCGCATCTACGCGCTCGTCGAGTCGAAGGACGGCCTGCTGTGGCGCTCGGACGACGCCGGCGCGAGTTGGAAGATGACGTCGGCCAACACGCTCATCAACGAGCGCCCGTTCTACTACTCGCGCATCGTCGTCGACCCGCACGACGCGGACCATCTGTTCTCCGTCTCGGTGAAGCTCGCGGAGAGCAACACCGGCGGCAAGACGTGGCATGTGAGCGGAAAGGGCCTGCACGGCGACCATCACGACATGTGGATCGCCGCGAACGGGCGCGCGATCGTCGAGGCGAACGACGGCGGCGTCGGGCTCTCGCGCGACGGCGGCGC